>NZ_JAHHPS010000419.1:0-35729 GCF_024606275.1 Endozoicomonas sp. SESOKO4
CTGAACGACGCTGATGAGATGGAAACCAAACAGCTGGCTGATGCTTGCTGCATCCTGAGCCCCAGTCTGACGGGCATTATCCAGCGACTGGAACAACAGGATTATGTCAGCCGCCGCAAGTCATCAGAAGACCATCGACGCATTTTGGTCAAGGCAACCCCAAAAGCCAGAAAACTCTTGGACGAAATGACCCCTATGGTGGAAAACAGTTATAGCCGTCTTACCCAGGGGTTAAGTCAGGAAAAGATGGAACGGCTGAAAGAGTTACTTGATGAAGTCAGCCTGCTGACCAACTGAGATCCATTATTTTACTTCTACAGGCGACTGAATATCGGCTGCATAACAGCCATTAAAGTACGTTCAGACGTGTGACGGGTGGTAGACTGATCAGATCAGGATTCATTTTTCTTTAGTGAATAAATCAACCAATCCCCTCGGAGTAAAATTATAATGAAGACCGCTCTAAAAAGCGCCGCTCTGTTTCTGGCTATTGGTAGTTCTTTCACTTTTCCTGCTGGCCAGTCTTCTACCGAAGTACTGGCGCACAGCACGACCAGTTGGGATGGTAACTCTCTGAAAGGAGTCAACCTCAAGAACCCTGAAGTCCATGTGCTTCGCATTGCCATTGCCCCACATTCAAGACTGCCTATCCATAAGCACCCTGTTATCAATGCAGGCTACCTGGTTAAGGGTAAGCTCACAGTTGTCCGCTTATCCGATGGCAAGAAACTGGAGCTGAAAGCGGGTGAGGCTTTGGTTGAGATGGTGGATGAATGGCATTACGGCGAAAACAAATCTGATGAGCCTGCAGAAATCATTGTCGTCTACGCCGGTGATGAAGGTCAGGCTATCACGGTGCTAAAAAAAGAAGAACCATAACCGATAGATCCCCGGTTTGGGGAGACTGTCGCGTGGGAACCAACGTTTTGCGACAGCTTCTTAAATTCAATTCCAGTCACCTTGCGGCACGACGAAACTGTCCAAGACAGGCTCCCATATTCTGAGGCTGGCGATACAGTGAATAAGCACTATATCAGTTTGCCCGGGTAACCCTCGGGCTGCATGAATTCACATCATTTAATACTATGCCAAGAGCTATACCAGAATAGTTTCTCGCCCGGTGCCCGCGGCTTAAGGTCTACACTGAGCAGGCTGCCATAGTTGTTGCTTAAATCCATCTGAGTTCTTCTGGTTACGAAAGGTATGATCAATGAAGAATTACAATATTTTTGCGTTGATAGTCTTTTTGTTGGGGATTTTGGCTGCAGTTAATAGTAACCACCAATACGAAAGCAATGTCGAATTGCTCAAACCCGCCTTTCACTATGGCTTCTGGTCGCTTCTTCCCGGATTAGTAACGATAGCCTTATGCTTGCTCACCAGAGAGCCATTAACAGCCTTGTTGGGCGGCATCATTATTGGTTCAATCATGCTCGGTCGATACGACCTGACTGACAAAGTGATTATTCCCAACTTAGCTAAAGAAGGCACTGCAGCTATATTATTGCTGTATTTGTGGCTTCTTGGCGGCCTCTTGGGGGTTTGGTCTAAAACGGGTGCCGCACAAGCATTTGCCACATTTATGACCAAACACTTTGTAAAGAGCCAACGTTCAGCGAAGCTTGTCGCATGGCTTCTGGGGGTACTGTTTTTTCAGGGGGGGACAATAAGTACAGTGCTGGTAGGCACTACAATACGTCCGATTGCCGACAAAGCCAAAGTCAGCCATGAAGAAATGAGTTACATTGTCGACTCAACAGCATCACCCATCGCTTCTGTATTGGCATTCAACGCTTGGCCTGCCTACGTTCAGGCATTTATTTTTGTGCCAGGCGTGTCATTTCTGGCAACGGAAGCAGATCGTTTAGCTTTTTTCTTTAGCAGTATTCCTTTCAGTTTTTACAGCATTTTGGCTGTTACAGGAACACTTTTACTGTGCCTGAATATTACTTGTTTTTCTGGGAACCTCATGAGACAGGCTAATAAAAGAGCAATGGAAACGGGTCAGTTAGACGCTGAAGGTGCACAACCACTTAGCTCAACAGAATTGCAAACGCCCAACGTTCCCGATCATTACAACCCGCATGTTCTGGAATTCATTATTCCTCTGGTCAGTCTGATTGGTATCGCTGTCCTGACGTTCGTTTATTTGGGTACTCCAAAAGTAAACTGGGCCTTCGGAACCGCTCTGTTGCTATCTGCTACCATTGCCCTGGTCAAAGGCATGTCATTGGCCAATGTCATTGAAGGTTTTGGTGATGGATTAAAAGGTGTGGTGGTTGCTTCAGTCATCCTGATGCTCGCCATGATCATTGGCAGTATCAGCAAGGAAGTTGGCGGCGGGTCCTATGTAGTGTCAATATTTGGTGAACAACTTCCCTTTTGGTTATTACCGGTTATTTTACAACTGGTTACTATGGCCATTGCTTTTTCAACGGGTACAAGCTGGGGAACCTATGCGATCACCTTCCCTCTCGCCATGCCTCTGGCCTGGGCCATTGCACAATCACAGTCATTAGCCAATCCAGAGCTGTTCATGATGATATGTTTTGCCACAGTGTTAAATGGAAGCGTGTTCGGCGATCAATGTTCACCCATATCCGACACGACTATATTAAGCTCGATGACCACAGGGTGCGATCTGATGGATCATGTGAAGTCTCAGATCATTCCAGCAATATTTGCTGCTTCGTTAGCCGCTTGTTTATGGACGGCAACTGCCTACTTTTTTGCATAGGTTTTTTGATTAAGAAAATACGTCTTGCAGATTACTCTTGCGTTTACATCTCGAATGTAAACGTTGATTTAAGGTGCTCACTGGTGCAGCAACTCAGGTGCGTTAAATGAGTTTAAGAAAACTCTTTTTTGTATTAGTTTTTTTTATACCAATACCTGTATACGCTTACCAGGTCTATAAGGTTGTGACTCCTTTCCCTTACCGATCATGCTCTTGTGAGACAGCAACCATTTTCAAAATAGATGATCTACATTATATGGCACACAGGTGTGGTGGGAGCTATCTAACCCGTCAGATTAATGTCGAAAGCTTTGACGTTGAAGCCCAAACGTTTCAAATTCGCGTTGGTTTCAGTCGCTATGAAGTTGTCATTCTTGAACATGAATCAAAACGAGAAGATTCAGCCAGACCACAATCCAGGTGTGTCAGATGAGTTTAAGATCCCTCTTTTTTGCATTAGTTTTTCTTATATCATTACCTGTCCACTCATACGAAGTGTATAAGATTACGTCCCCTTATGAATCATGCTCTTGTGAGCCGGCAACCATCCACAAAAGATGTGGTGAATATTTAATAGAATACAAGTATGGAGATAGATATCTTGTCAGCAATGTGGCCATCGTAAGTTATGATTTTGAAGCTCAAACACTTCGAATTCGTATTGGTTTAGAAGAGTTTGAAGTGACAATTCTTGAACATTTTTCAATGTGAGAGTAGTGAAGAAGGTCTGAAAGCACTGGAGAACAGCGTCACAGTTGCTACATTATTATTGCCAATGGCTTTTTATTTTCTGATGGAATCCCGGCTCTCTCCAATTGGAAAACGTCGAATGTCAGACATACCCATGGCGTTGGCAGCCTTCTTCACTGTTGATAGACTTTCGCTCACGCTCCGTAACGTTGAAGTCAGACGATGCCAGAAGCCTGAAACAAAAACAGCTTTGAACCGGTCGCCGCCTCCCCGGATCACTGAAAGCTGCTGAAGCCCTGGGGGGGCGGTATTCCAGAGTAAGAGTGCCCACTTCTCATGTCTGAGTTAAAACCTGTAGAAACCAATGTCTGGAACGGCCGGGAAGATTACGACGGCGACCCGCAGCAGACACAACGCTGGCACCAGAAAGTTAAACCCTACTCAGAACACTCAGGCTCCAGTGGTCTGGTGCTAATCGGGCTGGCCAGCGACGAAGGTGTCAGGCGTAATCATGGCAGAGTGGGTGCTGCCAATGGCCCGGACCTGATTCGAAAATGCCTCGCCAATCTTCCCTGGAATCGAGACGATGGACTTTATGATCTGGGCAACGTTCACTGTCAGGATGGCGACCTGGAAAGCGCACAGGATCAATTCAGCCAGGCGCTGGTGAAAGCGCTCAGGGATGGCATGCTACCAGTCGGCCTGGGGGGTGGACACGAAATAGCCTGGGGGAGTTTTAAAGGGCTGGCAGACTTTCTTATCCACGATCACAAGACCCTCAAAGGATTGAATATTGGTGTGATCAATTTCAATGCCCACTTTGATCTGAGAAAGCCAGAGAAAGGAGCCAGTTCCGGAACCCCCTTCTGGCAGATGGCTCAGTTCTGCGAGCATCAGAATCTTGACTTTCACTGTATGTGTCTTGGCATCAGCCGCAGCAGTAACACTCAGGCGCTGTTCGAACGGGCTGATGAGCTGAATGTAGCCTATATCACCGATGATCAGGTTCATAGAGATAATCTCGATTTTCTGATCGAAGAACTGACGTGTTTCACCTCTATGGTGGATCATGTTTGTTTAACCATTGATCTTGATGCTTTTCCCTCTTACCAGGCTCCGGGGGTGAGTGCTCCGGCGGTAAGGGGAATTCCCCTGGACCTAACGGCAACCCTTCTGCAGACCATCAAGGAATGTGCGAAAGTACGGGTGATAGATGTTGCTGAATACAACCCTGAGTTTGATCATGATCTGCGTACAGCAAGGCTGGCTGCCTGGTTGATTAACCAGCTCACCGATCAACCGAATGAATAACAAAGGGTGCACATGCTGAGGGAGCGCAGCTACTATTTCGCCTTAACAGCGTAGAAACATTGTGCGAAAATCATGCTTTCCGGATAAACACTATATGAGCGTAAAATGGAGAAACCCCGTCTTATTTGGGTGACCACGTTACTTTTTTCACTAACGTTTTTAGCCATGGTCACCCTTGTTCCCTGGTACGGTTTTACCCATGGTTTTGAACTCCGTGAATGGATCGTTGCAGGATTAATCCTTATGTTTAATGGTACAGCCATTACTGCTGGCTACCATCGGCTATGGTCTCACAAGACCTATGAAGCCCACTGGTCACTGCGTCTCTGGTTTGCAATCTGGGGTGCCATGGCGATTCAGAACAGCATCATGAACTGGACATCAGGTCATCGCCGCCACCATGCGTTTGTCGACGATCACCACAAAGACCCTTACTCTGCCAGTCGTGGTTTCTGGTTCTCCCACATTGGCTGGATGCTTCGGGACTACGATCCAAAGGCCAGTGATTTTTCTAATATCAAAGACCTGCAAAGAGACCCTATTGTCGTCTGGCAACAGAAATACTACGTGCCACTGGTTCTGTTGATGAATCTGGGTGTGCCAACGCTGGCAGGTTTCCTGATGGGCGATGTTATTGCCATGATACTTCTGGGCGGCGTATTGAGGCTGGTACTGAGTCATCACTTTACTTTTTTTATTAACTCTCTGGCTCATATCTGGGGCAAACGACCTTACACCGACAAAAATACCGCCCGGGATAACGGTATCCTGGCTCTGGTGACCTGGGGTGAGGGCTATCACAACTACCACCATATTTTTCAGTATGACTACCGCAACGGCATTCGCTGGTGGCATTTTGATCCAACCAAGTGGCTGATCTTCGGCTTCTCAAAAATCGGCCTGACGGGCAAACTGAGACGAGTCAGCGATTACCGGATTGAAAAAGCCCGGATCGATATGCAGTACAAATATGCCAGCCAGAGACTGACCTGCCAGATTGCCCTGCAAAAGCTGGAAGAGCAGTATGAAGTGGTGAGCAGCACCTGGCACGACTGGAACAAGCTTCGCCAGAAGTGGGTTGAGCACAAAGCAGAAGAGCTTAAACAGAACTGGGAAAACTCAGAGCTTCATAAGCAATATGAAGAGATGAAATCTTCCATGCAAGAGCAACAAAAACGCTGGCAGCTTGCCCGTGCAGGCCTGTTAACCTGATGATCAAAATCTACGAGTAGAGCTCAGCGTTGTTCCGTTCGCACTGAGCCTGTCGATGTGCGGTGCCACAATCGTTCGGCAAGTTCAGGACGAACGATTGTGTATCTCTTTCAGCGTCTGGCTGCACTGACACCTCACCAATGGAGGTCACTTTCCACTCGCTCATCACAGCCCTTGCAGACTTCAACCTCCCATAAGCCACCATCCTCAGAAGCATCGACAATGGGTCGATACCTCTGATCTGCAGTGTTCAAGATTTCGCTCAAACTCACTTCAGCATCCAAACCAAAAAGAAATTAAACATTTACAATCATATTCGGAGAAAGACTGGTCTAATCTGGAGAGTTCATAAATATAATTTTTTGACCGTTCAAGCACATACATGACATTGGGTAGCAAAGCCGAAGGGAAACTGTCTAAAGGTAAGGCTAAAGGCTAGGCATCAATAAATAACGACTGAACTATCTGCGGTAAATTGGCTAAATTATTGTCGAGATCCATGGCTCTTCTGGGAAAGATCACGGTTTATGTGCTCTTCCTTGGCCTGTTTCTGCCCCGTAATAACTGGGACAAATATCCCAATTTCATGGCTATCGCTCTTCTCACTTTTTCGGTAGCTCCATCTGCCTCGGGCAGCCTTTTGGAAAATGTCGAACAGGTCAAGAAGTATGAAAGTTATTTCAAAATGCTGGGAGAAATTGCCCAAAGCACCAGAGACACCTCTGCTATGCGGAATCAATATTGGCGAGTCCATATAGTGCGTTCCCGAACAGATAGCAGAGAATATATGCTAATCGACTCTGAACTGAGTTCAACCCCCATAGGTAGCCCCTTGATGGGATCACCTGTCTTACCAGACAACCCTGAAGTACACCCCTTCTCCATGAGCAATCCATTTCCGGAAGGCAGTCTACAGTTTACTTCCTGGCACATTGACTACGACAATGAGGCTTTGGTCACTGGTCCGCCATTTCAGAGAGTCGATCTTTCTACCTTTAAGCAACTACCAGCAGGAGGTAATCCCTTTACGTTCAGACCGGATGAAGAGACCTTGCTCAGTGTAAGAATGAGGGTGCAGAATCGTAAAAGTGGTGACCCTCAGCCCAAGCAGAGAACGTTTATTCTTGTGCCTAACCATGACGTACCCACTGCTGAAACAAGGTTCGACTCAAAGAACAAACTCAAACAAACCTTTTTCTGCCACTATATCAACAGTCAAAACTCAACTTGTGAGGTCTGCGTGGAGTTTGAGACTCTGGAAGATGAAAAGAGCATTCACGATCTGAGGACAGCCAGCCACTTTTATGACCAGAGTAGTGTTTTCAATAATCCTGTTGAAAAACAGGTGTCAGACACCTCTGCTTACCCGGTGACAGATGATGACTATCAGAAGTTCCTTGAGGTCTTTGAGCAAAATGTCCAAGGTGAATTCCTGAACGTACAGGATGGCGTCAGCGTAGACGTGTCTTCGGAGTACGAATCTATAGGACAGGCCCATGCAAGGGTGATTGGAAGAGGCCAGTTTTCCGTCGTTTTCACCCTGGATAATGTTCTCCCCGGGCTGGCTCTGCGACGTTTCCCCGGTTACATAAACAGAAGGGACGCCGATAACTTTCTGCTAACCCACGAAGCGGCCCTGAAGCTCTACAGGGAGTTGGGCGTCAACCTGGAACCCACCCGACTCTTGCGCATCAGAGCCGGAGAGGGATACTCCATCTATATGATCCAGCGTCATCTCAGAAAAGATCAACTGGCCGAAAATTTCATCGAAGGTCTGCTTGACTTTGGACCTGATGAAATTGCCATGTCAATCAAATCTCAGGACAGCACGGAAGAAGTTCACGAAATGAGCTACGCAGAAGCGGTCAGCCGCATTCTGCACGCAGTGATCGCTGCCATCTATAACAACCTGGAAAAACTGGGCAATGAAAATAGTGCCCATAGAATCTGCTGCGATGCCAAACCCGATAATTTTGCCGTCAGCTTTGCCTATCGCAAAGAGTGGAAAAGGCGCAATCTCTACCTCCGTGACGTGGTCACTCATGCTGACCTGACTGATTTCCACCCTTGCTCTCTGGTCTTGTTCGATCAATTGCTTTTCGATGGCGGCCCTGAAGCCGCAATGCTTAGCAAGATTCTAGGCTACAACCCCTACCGGGTGTATCAGGAAAAGATTAAAAGCTGGGCTGATGCTAAAAAGCTGATTATTAAATCTCTGGCAAACATTGCCTATCACGCTGGCGATATGGCATATGACATCATGCCTGAGCTGATAGACCGAACGCGTCTGATGCTTGTGGATGAGTGGCAATCCACTCCGGAACTCCGCCGACGCTATATGGACTATCTGTATCAGAGACCCATTTCAAGCACTGATGCCAGCAAACTACCGCTGGAACGCCTGTTCTTTGATCCCGATGAGATTTCGGCTGAAAGTGTAATTCAGTATCGAAACGATAGCTCTGGAAATAATCTCAAGCTAAAGCTTCACCATTACCTTTTGAAACTGGCCAGGGAGATGCGGCCAGAGCAGTTTCATCATCAGCTCTATCTACCCGTTGACTATCAACAGGACTGGTGGTTGCGCATCGTAGACAAAAAATACCGGGAAGCCTTTTCAAAAGCGCTGGCACGTCGCTTTTCTGAACTCGATGCCAATGAGGCTAACGGTAGTGAGCCCACTGTAGTGGCCAGCGAATCCCTGAGAACACTGGTGAATTCGGTAGCGGCCGATCGCACATTGGTCGATGAGGCTAAGTTAAGTCAGCTTATCAACTGGCACGTCGTTGCCGGCAAGATACCCGGGCATGCAAACGAACAGAGAAAAAAACATGAGAGAACCTTAAGAAGAATCGAGAGGGACTACCTCATTCGAAGAGTCAACCGTTTTTACTCAAACCGACTCCAAAGTCTGCATATGACGACTGGGCCAGACTCGGCAGTTGCCGAGTTATTTGATGAACATCCGGCTGAGGCCAATGAAATTATTGAAGAAAGCCTGAAAGCCTTTAAAAATGGATTCAGCAAATTACAACAGCTTTTCTGGCTTCACCTGGTCAACCAACACCAGCTGCCCCTGCCAGAAGATGAGCAGCAACAGCTCGATAAAATCACTAAGGATGAATGGATTCAACAGGTCAACCAGAAGTATTCAGACAAAATCAGAACTGCCCTGAACAGGGCATTTGGACAAAAATCTTTCGAAGACAAAATACGCCTGTTAGCAAACAACTCCATGCTTGAAATACTCATCCGGGAAATTTTATCCGATACCGGTATTCCTTTGTTTTCTGGTGAAAAAGCCTCTGCCACAGGGCAGCAGCCAGAGGATAGGCCCCTTGATGAAACAGACTTTGCAGCTCTGCCGGCAACAAGACTGAAAAAAAACAGTACTTCTTTCAGCCAACAATCAACACACATTGAACTGACCCAGCCAACCGCGGACAGCCAACTGCTGTCAACCGGTTACTCTTTCGGTACTCTTACCCGAAAAAGCCTTACCGAACTGATGAAAAAATGGGGGATTTACCCCATGGACATTGTACAGGCAGAAGCTACAACCTTTCCTGAAGCCTATAGCCGACTGAGATCCCAAAACTGGGCCAGGGCTCTGGAAAATCTTAACCTTTTATTTCCTGTCTCTGTCGTTTACCCACTGCCAGAGACAGTCAGATTGCGTTTTAAACCCCGTGTTTATGAACGCCAATTCCTGGCCAGAGAGCTCAGATTAATACCCAGTCATGACAAAGTGCAGTTTCCAAGTTACACCCACAGGGACACACTGATTCAAGCGATCAAGGAGGTCATGGGGCACAGAACCCCAAGTCGCGAATCAAAGCCTCTGGTGATTATTGACCTTTCCTCCTCTGTCGATGAAATGATAACCGATACCGCTCATCACTCCACCCCTCCCCCCTCACCTCCCAGAATCATTGTGATTCAATCAATCCTGAGTCGTGCCGGGGCCAGAGAATTGCGTCAGGTAAAACAAGTGACCGTCCCCCTTGCACATTTAAATCAATGGATTCGTGAGAACAGGAAGTACGACTACCTTCTCAGAGTCTTGAGAGTACAAAATGACGATCAGTGGTTCACCCTGAAACTTCCTGAATCCGTTAAAACCAAAAAAGACAAAAAAGCTAAAAGAAGTGCTTACGCTGTCAGGCAGGCAATCCAGTGGCAATCATCGACACCCCCGACTTTGCAGCCGTCCCGTACAAAACGGATCAAACTGGAAAACCTCTCCCTGAATCCTCGTGAACAGATGGAGCTGATGCAACAGGGAATCACGGAACTGTCACAGGCAGAATTGACCCGGTACAGGGATCATCAAGCAGCAGTCCAGGCAAAACTGCATCAGGCAGAAGAGCAAGCGCTCAATGCTTTGAAATCACAATGGTGCCAGGTTCATAGCGTAGCGGCAGACCACTTCTGTCTGTATAACAGTCTGGTTCACTTATTAAACATGAGGCCGGAAAGTGCTGGAAAGCTGATCGACCATATCATATCCCTGCTAAAAAAACTGGTATTGACTATGCCTTATGCCAATCATGGCGTTCATGGTTACATTGTTGGCGGTTTATTTCGAAACATTATTTTTCTGGCTTTAAAAAATGATGCTATGAGAAATAATCTCTCGTTCCAGCTCAGAAACCTGCTCGCCAATGGCAACCCCTGGCTAAAAAGTCTGCTCAAACGACTCTTACGGAAACTTCCACGACACCTGCCAGTGGACTACAACCACATTCTGAATAACCTGGACCAGATGGACATTGATAGCCAATGGAGTCTCCTGAATCAGCTGATCATCAATGCTGGTAATAGTACAGCTTTTGATCTTGTATTGGCTGACTTGATTAACCAATTGGCGGTAGTGGCGGGTCAAACCCAACACGAGTACCTGATACATGATCTGGTTCAGCAACTGAGTCGACAATCGCATCAAGATAGCCTTGTGTTAACGCCTCACATGCTATTTCTTGGACTTGGAGCCCAAGCCCTTAACCATCTCATGAACAACCCCAGCCTGGCTGGTTTCCAGATGCTTGAGGGCCTCATGCCCTTTCAGCCGGGACAGCACATGTGGGGAGATTCCAATGTAGTAGAACACCTCTTGATGCCTTTGCTTCAGGCAGCCAATACGCCGTTGAATGTGATGATTGTAACGCCTGCTATTCACAACCCCCAGGAACCGCTGGGAGCTATGTTAATTGCGGCAACGGCTGGCCACCCGGATCTGGAAGTAATGCCGGTGCCCAGTCATGATCAACTACAGATCATGCAATGGCTAAACGATCCGGACACATTGACGCTATTCCATGGCGGCCTGGAAGCGCCACTACTTCCCCGGAATATTATCAATGTTGGAAATCACTGGCACCCTGTTGTGCCAACATATGCCTCAGCGGCAAATCTGATGTTATATCCTGTCACCTCGCCCCAGCTCAATCTCCCCGCGACAACAGCATCGGGCCACCCATCTCTAAAGCATTCAGTACAGCCAACCATTCTCATAAAAGCCGGGTCTGAATCGTCAATCCCCCCCCCCCGAGGCTACAGCTTTCTCCTCTGTCAATGATGGAATGAACATCTTTCTGGATAACCTGCCTCCGAACTTTGGAAATCTGATGGCAACAGCGTCCTCAGTTAGAACGGAAGATCTACACAAACAAGTCAAACAGCAGTCCGATGAAGTCGAAGCAGGGCTTGAAGCTTTCAGCCAGTGCATTCAAGGTACAACCGGGATAACTTGCAGCCGACTTGAAGTAACATACTGGATTCGCTGGCTGGTGATTATTATGGCTCTGGTCATGAGCAATGTCTCAAGTAGTTGATCGGATCGAAACATTCACCCGGCAACTTTATCTCCCTTAGCTATCCTGAACAGGTTGCTAAGATTTTGCTTGAGGCAGGGCGTGGTCAAACCCTCTATTCGAAAAAAAATCATTCTTTTCACAGTGGTTCCCGTTACACTCTTCTATAACTTGCTGAGTGCGTTGCATATTTATACCTCTTTCAAGGAATCCTCCCATGAAATTGAGATACAGATGCGCAATAACATTGTGCACTTTGCCCGTGCCCTGGATGCCTACACTCAGGAAATCATGTCCCAGGCAACAGCCCAGGTTCGTTTATTACAGACCGAAACCTACCCAACTTACCCGCTGCTTCACAGCATTCTGGCTTCCAGCCCCTTCCTGACCAGAGTCTGCTGGATCGATACTAAAAAAACGGTCACTTCAGCCTGTATCAATAAACGCAAAAACAAAGCAGAACCCACCCGACTGGCAGCACTCCCCCCGACTGAACTTGGCAAAAGCTGGCAGCAGCTTCTCAGACCCAATGACTACTGGAGCAAGCTCTATAGGGATGTCAAAACCGGAAAGAGGCTGGTCAGCTTTATTGTACCCAGCGCTCAACCGGGCGATGGGCATCTGCTTAAACTGGATGTTGATATCAACGGTATGGTCCACGATGTCATTAACCCCAAGCTATTTGAAGGACGCAATATCGGAATCAACCTCTGGAAATTCAATATGGTCGACCGCAGCGGTGATTACCTGTACAGTGACAGCACTCAGGCGAACCGCTTTGGTCATAAAAACCTGCGCCAAACCGGCGAAGTATACGGTATTGAAGGATTTGGTAATAAGATCGAACAGTGGGTTGATTCCGGTCGCGCCGAAACCTTCCGGGCCTGGCTCCCCAACCCTCAGTATCAAAAAGAATACTGGTTCTTCGGTGCCCCGGTTTCTTCTTCCCAGTGGTGGCTTTATACCTCAGTCAGTCGACAGCACGCTCTCCAGGGTGTGTTCAATATAGCCCTGCTGGACATTGCTATCATGCTGATCTCCCTGCTCTTGATCCTCGGTGGCATCTGGTATGCCTCCAAAAAAATCACCTCCCCCCTGATTACTCTGAAATCCTGCATGGACACCTTTATCGAACATCATAAGCTTGTGGAACTACCCGATACCCATTCCAGAGACGAAGCTGGCTCACTGGCCCGTTCATTCGTCAAACTGACTCAGTGGCTTGATGCCAGAGACCATGCCCTGCACCAGGCCAGAGCCAACAATATGGGGCATATCGTTCAGGGATTAAAAGGACGCTACTTTTATTTCCAACTCGACACTGACGGTAAGATTGTCCATATCAGCCGTTCGGTAAAATCGGTCCTGGGCTTCCGTAGTGAGGAGTTTTCCGGCCCATTGGAGAATTTTTTGAGCCATGATCCGGGCAATTGCGCCTTCAAAGTCAATTTTCAGAAGGTACTGCGAGGTGAGCCGGTAGAAGCTTTCGAACTGGATATCCAGAATAAACAGGGGCAGTCACGAAGGATTGAGCTTTTTTGGAACGCCATGACTTCCGGGCAGCAAAGAGTGATTGAAGGACTGGCCAATGATGTGACTGAGCGGGTCAGTGACACCCTTAAATTCAAGGCTCTGCTGAATTCTGCACCGGATGCCATGATTATCCTGAATCCGGATGGCATTATTGTCATGGTCAATTCCAGAGCGGTCGAACTGCTGGGTTTTCTGCGGGATGATCTGATCAATATGCCCCTTTCTCTGCTTGTTCCTCCTCAATCACGGGAGAACCATCCTCTGATCAGCCCTCTGCTGGACAGGGCCTGGAAACAAACACAACTGTTCCGTCAGGAAACAGAAGCCGTTGACCGACATGGACGCACCTTTCCTGCTGAGTTAACCAGTAATCCACTGATTACCCGCGATGGTATTCTTATATCCGTTGTCATCAGAGATATCACGGAAAGTAAACAGATTGAGCAGGCCCTGCTGACAGCAAGGGACGAAGCCATTACCGCCAGTCGCTCAAAAAGCCTGTTCCTGTCCTGCATGAGTCATGAGTTACGAACACCATTGAACGGTGTCATTGGCTATGCGCAGGTTTTACAGCGATCAGGAGGACTGAACCCCGGACAACACCGGAAGCTGGCCATACTTGAACGGTGCGGACAACACCTGCTGACTTTGATTAACGACATTCTTGATCTCACAAAAATTGAAACTCAGGGCGTCGATTTGCACCCGGTATCGGTTAACCTCAGACAGTTGCTGCTGGAAACCCGGGAGTTGTTTGTCCCAAGGGCAGAGCATAAAGACTTACAGCTAATATTGAACATTGACGAGCAAGTCCCGGATTGGATAGAGGTGGATGATGTCAAGCTAAGACAAATTTTGACCAACCTTCTGGGTAATGCCATCAAATACACAGAAGAAGGCTCCGTTGAAATCCTTATTAGTGTGAAGGATGAGCGACTCTGCTTTTCAGTGAAAGATACCGGTGTTGGCATTGATCCGGAAAATTTTGAAATTATCTTTGACCCCTTCAGGCAATTAGATGAAAGCCTGAAGTCAGGGGGCACAGGATTGGGTCTGGCCATTAGCCGACACCTGGTTAAAGCCATGGGAGACGACCTGACGGTTACCAGCCACGTCGGCCAGGGCAGCAGCTTCAGGTTTTCAATCCCGTTGAAAGAAGTTCCGGCACTGGACACCGATAACGTCTTTTCTTCCGATCAGGTGGAACTGATACTTGCTGACAATCAGACCTATACCGCACTGATTGTTGATGATCTGGAAATAAACCGTGACCTGCTCAAGGTCATTATGGAAGAAGCCGGCTTTAAAACGCTGGAAGCCTGTGATGGACTGGAAGCCCTGGCCTGCCTCGAAACCCGGAAACCCGAACTGGTCATGATGGACATCAGAATGCCCAGAATGGATGGGATAGAAACTTTGAAACATATTCGTCTGAATCCCGAGCTGAAAAATCTGAAAGTAATCGCTGTGACTGCCAGCGCAGGCTCTGACATCCATACGCGCCTGAAGCAGAAAGGATTTGATGGTGTCCTGGCCAAACCCTTCAAGGTGAATTATCTCCTACAAGTAGTGGCCAGCCATTTGAAACTGAATATCAGAAAATCACGAGTAGCCACCGACAAAGCGGAAGTTTCAGAATTGCCAAAACTGGATGAGACTCATAAAAAAGCATTGCTCAGAAAAGTCTCCCAGGTCCTTGAGTTTGGTGACATACAAGAACTGACGTCTATAACAAATGAATTCAAAGAAGCACACTTGCAAACGTATTGTCAGTATCTTCTGCAAATAGCCGAAGCCTGTGACATGGACGAGCTGGAAAAGTTCTACGAGCAACTGCAGAGTCAGTCTGACAAAAGCCCGGCCTGAGAGTGCAAATTACTACAACAGCACTCAGTATTAACCTATACTGCGCCATTATTTACCCCATCGAGAAACCCATGAATTCAACCTCAATTATTCAGGAAATTCAGGATAAACTGACTCTCACCCTGAAAGACATCTATGCACTGGCACTCAGTGCCGATGAACAGCTGGAAATTCTGCAAAAAGAAGAGAAAGGCAAGTTTTCTGCCATTTTTCAGCAGGACGCAGGTTTCAGTGCCTCCGCTAACCGTTTTCTGCCCTACCTGATCGAATTAAATGAGGAGATCCAAAGCCTGCCCATCATGGAACCCGAAAACCAGAAAGATAAGATCCAGGGCATTATGAAGAAGATGAGAATGATACACGAAGTGCTGGCCAGATTTCACAGCATCAAAGACGAAACGCTGCACTGAGCCCGAGAGGACTGAGTTCCCCAGCTTCGGCCGTAGCGAATCTGTCTCAGATACCCCTTGCAAAATACGGCCGCCAAGGTAATATACGGCGACGTCAACGGGGCACTTCCAGATCCTCGGAAGCGTAGTCGGAGCGTAGCGCAGCCTGGTAGCGCACCACAATGGGGTTGTGGGGGTCGGAGGTTCGAATCCTCTCGCTCCGACCAGTTTTTGCTGTTTTGATACTCTTTTCTATATTTTGTTACCGTTTCCTGAAGTATTTTTTCAAGACCCAAGAAAACCAGCCAATCGATAACTCACCATTTCATTGAACAGAGCAAAGTTTACCTGACACTATCTTTTACGATTGTCAGGTGTCTAATTCATCAGGATGAACTCTTTGGCGAACGATGTTAGTTTGTTCACGCTGAGATTCTTCATATGATGGTGGAGCAGTAGTGTTTTGATCATTGAAGGTGATGCTTGACCTCGGGCCGGGAGATCGCTGAGACTGAGAAGTCCCTGCTGTATTTCTATAAGCTTCAGCTCTTAATCGATTTCTACGTGCTGCGGCTCTTAGTCGATCATGTTCTAGTCGATCACACTCCTTAAGAAACTCCTTTTGGAGTATGTAACCTATCTGATCGCCAACAACCCATCCAACTGCGACAGTTGTCACAGTTCCTAAAGTGCCAAATGACATATACCTCGCACCAGCGTAACAGCTAGCGGAAACAATAGACGAAGGGACTACACTCATTAGAAAATGTGTGAACTTCTTCTGATCCCGTGAAAGGCCATCATAATAATCAGCATCCCATAAAGTATTATGAAGAAGTAAGTGTTTTACGGATTTTACGGACCAATTCAAGAATCTGCCAACGTTTGACCCTGTCTCTGGTTCTGTTTGTGTGCCTCGATCAACCAATGTATGACGGGCTACTTGATTATCTACATTCATAATAAGATGCCTCCTGTTTTTAAATTATGATTCGTTCAAATTACACTTTCTCAAACGAGAGTGAGTTTCCCTGACATTTGGGACAGCACACCATACAAAATCCCAACGGGTATTTGGGATGCCTGGTAATCTGACAATAGAATTAAATTTTTCTTCCTATCAACTGAGACCGTCTTATTAGATGAATAGTTCCATTAACTCCATTTTCAGATGTAAATAGTTTCTCATCCCTGAACGGCCTGCCTGCAACCCCGCCGACAAACCATCAAATGGCTAGACAGGTTTTAAATCGACCAAAGAAAGCATACCAATGAAGACAACCCGTATAAGCCTTACGGTTATGAGGAAAAGAGAACCACGGCTCATTATTTCACTCTGCAAGGTCTCACATTTTAAATAGATAACCATGAACTTTTCTGTCCAATTGCTGTCAAAAAGCACAAGTTTTCATGGAGATTCTATTGCTATGAGATACGGATTAAAATCAACAACCGTAGCCACAGCTAAAAAAGCAACTAAAAAGAGTAAGACTGACTTAAACCCCAAGGTTTCAACGTTTACTCCACCTGCTCAGCGTGTTCATGAACATTCGGACACGCCTTCCAATAGCCAGCAAAGGGGGAAGACCCCTTATCCTGAGGCTACCACAGAGAGGATCAATCACGCCTTCGAAGCACTAAAAAAACAAAATTTCGAGAGTGCAGAAGAAGCATTCCGGGTCATCTTAAACGAAGATCAGGACGTACTAAGTCCGTTCCACTACCAAAACATAGTCGTAGGACTTGCAAGGTCGCTAAAAGAGCAAACCGAAAAAAAACAGATAGAAGCCTGCTCTCTACTGCAAGAACTCAGGTCGACCGGGTCGTTCACTGAGTTCGGGGCTTCGACCATTCATAACCTTGATCTAACCCTGAGCCGTTGTGAAGAGGCAGTTGGAGGGTACCTTGACGCTGAAGCACGACTATTAGCACTGAGAAACAAAAAGCCAGATGCCGATGCAAAAACCCTGTGCGAGCCTTCTGGCAATTTTAACGCAGATATTACTATGGCCCGACTTTGGCAATCCATGGACAAACACACGCTGACTGAAACACTTCTTCTGAACATAAAGTCAGAGCTGACTAAAAGGTTGCAGTCAAAACCCTATGCTCCCACTGAACAAAGGCTCAGCAAACACCTCCATACCGTCAACATGGCTCTGGTTCGAATCTGGCAAGTGATGGACAAGCATGAACGGGCTGAAGGACTGCTGCTAAACATCAGTGACAGACACCCCAATGCCGACGAAGACAGGCTGTGTGAACCCTCCGCGCATCATGATATTGACCTTAAACTGGTGCGTCACTGGGAGTTGGTGGGCAAATACAAACGGGCAGAAAGGCTGCTGCTGAACATGAGCGGCAAACCCCCCAATGCCAGTGAGGACATTCTCTGCACTCACTCTGAAGATCGTGACATTGACTTGGCACTGGTGCGACTCTGGCAGTTGATGGATAAACATAAACTGACTGAAAGACTTCTGCTGAGCATGAGCGGCAAGCACCCCAATGCCAGTGAGGACATTCTCTACACCCCCTCTGAACATCTTGACATTGATCTGGCTCTGGTTCACCTCTGGCAGACGGTAGGCAAACATGAACTGGCAGAAAAACTGTTTCGGGGTTGCTGTGAATTCTATCATTCGAATGAATGTGAATTAGCACTGCTGAATATATCTTCCGGTTGATATTTTACTCAACGTAAATGGCGGCAATGTTCCGCCGCGGTGTACCCATTACCGTCAGCGGGGTACACCTTATTCGACAATTTGCTCAAACCTTCGGACTGTTAAAAACATGGCAGGAAGCGGGGGCATTTTGCTTTTCCTCTTAGGTAGCGTAATCGCTAAAAATGCATGCCGGGCAGAAAAGGGGCACAAGTGGCTTGCTCAGCGAGCCGAGCTTAACGCCCCAATCAAGAGGGTGTCGCAAAACGCCAACAACTCATTCCCATGCTCCATATGGGAATGGATACCCTCCTGAAAACCGGGCTCTAAGACTCAAATAATTCATCACAATCGGTTCCTCCCTGCGGGCGCAGGGAACACGGAGATAACGGGCAAAACGTACAGCCTAAATTCGGTTCATCCCTTCGGGCGCAGGGAACACTTCATATACATTTTTTCAGCCACCCCAGCCACCGGTTCATCCCTGCGGGCGCAGGGAACACAGCGTCTGGCGCAGCTTCAGCGCCCGGTTGTTCGGTTCATCCCTGCGGGCGCAGGGAACACAGTTTCCAGAAGGGTGACCAACTGGAATCATTCGGTTCATCCCTGCGGGCGCAGGGAACACATGTGACCACCTGATTTAATAGTGTCATAGACCGGTTCATCCCTGCGGGCGCAGGGAACACAACCAGTGTCAGGGCGGCTTTCAGTGCGTTTTCGGTTCATCCCTGCGGGCGCAGGGAACACTTCTGATTGTTGTTAAATCAATCTCTGTCGTTCGGTTCATCCCTGCGGGCGCAGGGAACACTACTGAGTAGCGCGTACTTCTTCCAGTTCCTGCGGTTCATCCCTGCGGGCGCAGGGAACACCAAAATGGTGGCGTCGTCAGGTTCGGACAGTGCGGTTCATCCCTGCGGGCGCAGGGAACACTGTAAATAACTGTACGGAGCCTGAAAGGTTCGCGGTTCATCCCTACGGGCGCAGGGAACACGTATTGATCAGGCTAACTGCATCCATGTGCTGGCGGTTCATCCCTGCGGGCGCAGGGAACACGACTGAGCCATGTGCAGCCCTCGTTTTGAACCCGGTTCATCCCTGCAGGCGCAGGGAACACACTGGAGTGTTTCTCAATTAGAACCTGCCGATCGGTTCATCCCTGCGGGCGCAGGGAACACCAGAAAAAGAACCCTATCCAGTACAGATAATGCGGTTCATCCCTGCGGGCGCAGGGAACACAACAAATACGACAATTAAAAAATCTTAAATTACGGTTCATCCCTGCGGGCGCAGGGAACACCGTTATATGAATGCGGTGTATGGCCGTATTGCCGGTTCATCCCTGCGGGCGCAGGGAACACTTTTGCCCACGTCCCGGTTAACCAGTCCTGCGTGGTTCATCCCTGCGGGCGCAGGGAACACGAGTGATAATAAGACTGATCATCTAACTGTTTCGGTTCATCCCTGCGAGCGCAGGGAACACTATTTGTGTAATGTCATTCATTGCTGAGTTTCCGGTTCATCCCTGCGAGCGCAGGGAACACTGGCGAGGTGCCTGCAGCAATCATCTCGCCGTCGGTTCATCCCTGCGAGCGCAGGGAACACAAGAACCTATGAAGTTGGTCTACTCCTTATTGCGGTTCATCCCTGCGAGCGCAGGGAACACGTATGAAGGTTTAAATCTAGATTGGTAGCTACCGGTTCATCCCTGCGAGCGCAGGGAACACGCCAGGCGGCAGCTTCCATAAGTGAAACGTAGCGGTTCATCCCTGCGAGCGCAGGGAACACACCCCGTTGGTGAACTGGAAGTTGTCGAATACCGGTTCATCCCTGCGAGCGCAGGGAACACTATGCGGCTTTCAGCTAATCACGCGCAAACCTCGGTTCATCCCTGCGAGCGCAGGGAACACATGCTTTAACACGGGTTTTCATATTAAGAAGCCGGTTCATCCCTGCGAGCGCAGGGAACACCGACGCATCCAGCTTTCTTTTGATCTTGAGAACGGTTCATCCCTGCGAGCGCAGGGAACACGCGCACTACTCTATCAGCGACGACGGCATGAGCGGTTCATCCCTGCGAGCGCAGGGAACACAAGAGGCGACTCTGGAATACTGAAGAAAGATTCGGTTCATCCCTGCGAGCGCAGGGAACACAGGCTCATTTTGTCATATCCACCATGTGATACTGGTTCATCCCTGCGAGCGCAGGGAACACATGGTGGTATTGGGGACGACAGCTTTATGATGCGGTTCATCCCTGCGAGCGCAGGGAACACTAACTCAAACTCAAGTTCTGCTTTTTCTAATTCGGTTCATCCCTGCGAGCGCAGGGAACACTTAGTAAAGCCACGTTTAAGCTCAAAATAATACGGTTCATCCCTGCGAGCGCAGGGAACACCTCATAAAGCTGGTTAAATTGTTCAACAGTCACGGTTCATCCGTGCGAGCGCAGGGAACACTTTGCCCGCGCTACCCGCTCGCGGCCTTCCGCCGGTTCATCCCTGCGAGCGCAGGGAACACATCCAGTTGAGCGCCGATTGTAGTCAGTCTTGCGGTTCATCCCTGCGAGCGCAGGGAACACTATCTTTTGCTGACCCTTTGTCGGTGCCCGCTCGGTTCATCCCTGCGAGCGCAGGGAACACACAACAAGGCTTTTTTCACCGATCAGGCAACGCGGTTCATCCCTGCGAGCGCAGGGAACACGCGTAGTTGGTCTGTCGTGTTAAACTGTCGCCCGGTTCATCCCTGCGAGCGCAGGGAACACTCATCTATCAGCATCGTTGCCTACCTCTGTAGCGGTTCATCCCTGCGAGCGCAGGGAACACGAACGTAATCAACCTGAGCTATACCTGCCCCACGGTTCATCCCTGCGAGCGCAGGGAACACAGCGTCAGTGCCGGCAACAACACCCGGTACAACGGTTCATCCCTGCGAGCGCAGGGAACACCCCTCTTCCACCTTTTCAAAATATTTAACAATCGGTTCATCCCTGCGAGCGCAGGGAACACAGGTGTCCGCCATTGTTGGCCAGGGTAAACATCGGTTCATCCCTGCGAGCGCAGGGAACACAAAGCTCAACCATACTGAATGAAAGAATTAACCGGTTCATCCCTGCGAGCGCAGGGAACACATCTCTTTAGCTCTGTTCAGGACGTGAACGCACGGTTCATCCCTGCGAGCGCAGGGAACACTTCTTTATCCCCGCTTTCAGCAACCGGATAAACGGTTCATCCCTGCGAGCGCAGGGAACACTCCCGGTTAACCAGTCCTGAGCATCACGAGGGCGGTTCATCCCTGCGAGCGCAGGGAACACAAAAATTTGACACAAAAAGTATATTCCGACTACGGTTCATCCCTGCGAGCGCAGGGAACACGGCTTCAACAGCATCATCAACCGTGAACTGACCGGTTCATCCCTGCGAGCGCAGGGAACACCAAACCGCCGTAAAACGCCCTATTTTCTGTGTCGGTTCATCCCTGCGAGCGCAGGGAACACGTTATTAACGGTTCCGCAATAACGAGTAGAGTCGGTTCATCCCTGCGAGCGCAGGGAACACCTGTGTGCCCTGTGTGACAAATTTTTTGTAATCGGTTCATCCCTGCGAGCGCAGGGAACACTCTTTTGCATAGTTAACCGCTGAATTAGCAGTCGGTTCATCCCTGCGAGCGCAGGGAACACCAGAGCCATCTTTCTTGCGTCGAAAGCTCACGACGGTTCATCCCTGCGAGCGCAGGGAACACAATTGTGAAATTAACATAATTTGCACCTAATTCGGTTCATCCCTGCGAGCGCAGGGAACACATCAGAAATTCGCCGATATGTCAGGGCTAACCCGGTTCATCCCTGCGAGCGCAGGGAACACAAAGATGTTTGTTCGCTTATCCTGATACACATCGGTTCATCCCTGCGAGCGCAGGGAACACTTTTTGTCGTACAAATCCTAGCTGTTTAAGTACGGTTCATCCCTGCGAGCGCAGGGAACACAATATGCGAATGGCAGAATTAGTCGTTTAAAACGGTTCATCCCTGCGAGCGCAGGGAACACTCCGTCGGTTTTAGTAGTTTTAGTAACCGTATCGGTTCATCCCTGCGAGCGCAGGGAACACATCCGATTGATCCTGACCCATCAAGATAATGTCGGTTCATCCCTGCGAGCGCAGGGAACACTGCCTCTAAAAGAATATCTCTGTCTTTAGTGTCGGTTCATCCCTGCAGGCGCAGGGAACACAAAGACCAAAATATTGTTTTTCATATTCACGGCGGTTCATCCCTGCAGGCGCAGGGAACACGTCTTAATGAATTTTCGTCCCTGTTTTTGAAACGGTTCATCCCTGCAGGCGCAGGGAACACATCCGATTGATCCTGACCCATTAAAATAATGTCGGTTCATCCCTGCAGGCGCAGGGAACACTCCCTAAGCTCATGGCCTTTCCTTTCAGCGATCGGTTCATCCCTGCAGGCGCAGGGAACACATCCGATTGATCCTGACCCATAAGAATAATGTCGGTTCATCCCTGCAGGCGCAGGGAACACTAGCTGATGGTGTCCCCAGAAATCACGAATTGCGGTTCATCCCTGCAGGCGCAGGGAACACTGTCGTTATCAAGTCACAATTACATAATAACACGGTTCATCCCTGCAGGCGCAGGGAACACCAAAGGGAGTTCAGATAAGAATTCAACGAAGTCGGTTCATCCCTGCAGGCGCAGGGAACACTTTGAAATAATTTTACCGAACATATTTTTTTCCGGTTCATCCCTGCAGGCGCAGGGAACACTATACCATCGACAAACTGACCGATGTTTGTTCCGGTTCATCCCTGCAGGCGCAGGGAACACTAAAGCTGAGGGATTAAGGTCAATTTCCCTAACGGTTCATCCCTGCAGGCGCAGGGAACACTCGACGACTTGCTGATAAGTAAATGAACGAATCGGTTCATCCCTGCAGGCGCAGGGAACACCCATTATTAGCATCAATACTAACTACGGTGAGCGGTTCATCCCTGCAGGCGCAGGGAACACTTACATTTGCATGTACGATGTGTTTTGGTGTGCGGTTCATCCCTGCAGGCGCAGGGAACACTATACCATCAACGAATTGTCCAATATTTTTTCCGGTTCATCCCTGCAGGCGCAGGGAACACATAAAATTCATGCAACACCGTCAAGTATGATTCGGTTCATCCCTGCAGGCGCAGGGAACACAACGACACTTGTCCTCCATTACAATTCGACGACGGTTCATCCCTGCAGGCGCAGGGAACACATGCTAATCAGATTTACTATTAGACGACTGCCCGGTTCATCCCTGCAGGCGCAGGGAACACGTTGACCATGGTGATGACTTGTTCTTTGGTGCGCGGTTCATCCCTGCAGGCGCAGGGAACACGTTTGCCCTGTCTTTTCCGGAGAGATACCCATCGGTTCATCCCTGCAGGCGCAGGGAACACGGATAAGAATTCAACGAAATCATTCCACAATCCGGTTCATCCCTGCAGGCGCAGGGAACACCGAACCGACCAAAGAATTTTTTATGAGAGCGTCGGTTCATCCCTGCAGGCGCAGGGAACACTCGTTTTGTGTTATTACAGTAACTATTAATCTCGGTTCATCCCTGCAGGCGCAGGGAACACGGCCTCGTAAGATTTGCCAGCACCGGGCAATCCGGTTCATCCCTGCAGGCGCAGGGAACACCGTGCTCAATCGCCCGCACTCCCGCCCCCGCACGGTTCATCCCTGCAGGCGCAGGGAACACGTATAGCAACGACATCCGGGTTCCTGGCCATCCGGTTCATCCCTGCAGGCGCAGGGAACACATCTGAAGCCTATAAAAAAGCGTCGTATAGAGCGGTTCATCCCTGCAGGCGCAGGGAACACCACACACCGTTTGATACAGGAACAATAGTTAGCGGTTCATCCCTGCAGGCGCAGGGAACACAATTCAGCCATAATTTTTTTAATGCGGGAACGCGGTTCATCCCTGCAGGCGCAGGGAACACAATAGATGCGGTTTCAGGCATTGAAAACAACGCGGTTCATCCCTGCAGGCGCAGGGAACACTGTCGTTATCAAGTGACAATTACATAATAACACGGTTCATCCCTGCAGGCGCAGGGAACACTAGCGCAGAAGGATTTAGGTCTATTTCCCTAACGGTTCATCCCTGCAGGCGCAGGGAACACCCACCTGAATTAAAAAAGGAGGCATAAGCCCCCGGTTCATCCCTGCAGGCGCAGGGAACACACTTAATACAGACGACATAGTGAGCGAATCACCGGTTCATCCCTGCAGGCGCAGGGAACACTACACAGCCTGCCGGTTTAGGATAGGTGGTTACGGTTCATCCCTGCAGGCGCAGGGAACACATTTGATGAAACTTATATTGATTTTTCTACAGCGGTTCATCCCTGCAGGCGCAGGGAACACCCGCCATTTCCGCAATAGCAGACCATAGCACCCGGTTCATCCCTGCAGGCGCAGGGAACACTCTAAAAAAATACACGATTAAATCAACAAGTTACAAGACCTAAATTTTCCACCAGCGAATTCATCAAAAAATCACTGTAAATACTCCATTGTTAAAGAACAGATTAATTACTCTTCCGATTTAAAAAGAACCAGCCTTAAACCATCTTCTTCAATCGGTATTCTCCTGTTTCTGCCGTGGGTTTGAAAATCAAATCCGGACTCTGTGTTGGTGGCCCAGGCCATGGCCACGTTGCCATCTTCAGCCAGCGCATTAATTTGCTCCCAAATCATTTCCCTGATTCTTATAGAGACATCACCAACGTACACGCCTGCCCGAATTTCCAGAAGCCAGACAGCCAACCTGCCTCTCAATCTCGGTGGCACATTTTCAGTCACCACAACCAACATACTCATTTCAACTGCTCCTATGGCCTGTGTCACCAATAGAAACAGGCTCAGGAATCGCCGGTGGTTGTGCATCATCCGGCGGTGGAGGTGGCGTAATTTCTCCTGCCGCCAGAATCTCTTCAATAGAGGGAATGATCTTTTTCAGAAGTCGTGTTTTACGGAAACTGTCACGACAGGCGATACGTACATCCCTGTCCGGGTTATGGGTACCCTTGGCAGCAATCTGAAACGCGACAGGCACCACTGTTTCAAATTTGAACAGGTCAGCAATGTCATACACAAATGCTTTGGGCTTGCCAGAATGAATAAATCCGATCGCAGGGGCATAGCCCGCCGCTAATACCGCCGCCTCAGTAACGCCATAGAGGCAGGCTGTAGCGGCACTTAAACATTTGTTGATGGTGTCGCCTGATTCCCAATCCTTTGGGTCATAACTTCGCCCCTTCCATTCCACACCGTATTGTTTTGCCATCAGCTGATACGTTTTCCTGACCCTGGCACCTTCGATCCCTCTCAGTTGATCCACTGAACGACGAGAAGGGGCAGGCTCACCAAAACGAAACTCGAACATCTTGCGAACGACTTTAAGTCTCAGTTCTTCATCCAGAGCCAGTTTTGCCTGATAGAGCAACTTATCTGACCTTGCACCGCCCGGCTGTCCGGCCGAGTAGAGTCGAACACCGGACTCACCCGTCCAAATCAGCAATGTACCGGTCGTTGCCGCCAGTTTGACGGCAGCATGGGACACCCGTGTACCTGGCTCGAGCATAATACAAACGACAGAACCCACAGGAATATGCTTTCTGTCACCTTTGACTTCATCAACCACAACAAAAGCGCCATCACGGACATCTATCCGGCCTTTGCTGACAAACACCATGGACATCCGATCTTTGATTGGGATGGGTTTTAGTGGGATAAACGACATCTTGCCTCCCTGTTATCGTTCTCTTTAAGTCTTAACAAGCAGCAAGACTTAACAGCCCCATGCCAAAGGATTTTGCAGGCCCTATGCCTTCAACCACAGCCGTTTGCAATGCTGTCGGATCGTCCACCAGCACTAGCCCCTCAAACAACACCGGCTGCACCTTACCACTGCGCTTTTCCCGTGTTTTGCGGAA
Organism: Endozoicomonas sp. SESOKO4; assembly: GCF_024606275.1. Lineage (NCBI taxonomy): Bacteria > Pseudomonadati > Pseudomonadota > Gammaproteobacteria > Oceanospirillales > Endozoicomonadaceae > Endozoicomonas > Endozoicomonas sp. SESOKO4. The sequence continues at coordinate 26,212 of NZ_JAHHPS010000419.1, forward strand.
GTAAAGTGGATTTTCCTGCACTATATTGACCGCCTGTAAACAGACTCCGGACTGTTTGAGTTTACTGCTCAGCCATTGCTGTTGCTGTTCTTCACTGATTAAAGGCACCCTGACCGAACGGATATGAGTTCTACCGTTACGGGTCACTGTACCTTTACGCTCATCCTTCACTGCCTTAACCGGATTACATCGCAGTCGGAATCGCAGTTGCTGACCTTGCTGAAATTGATAATTTACAACTTTCGTTGCCAGACAACGAACATGTTCACCGCTGTCAGCTGGCTTTAAGTGTGATTGCATTAAGACCTGAGCCCCAAACGCACGACTCAGGCTTTCTACACGAAACAAAAAGGTGCGGTTATCATTCGGTCGATCAGGAAACAATTGCCACAAAGCCCGATGAAGTTCGTAAGCATTGTTACTCTTTGCAGGGGCAATATGCACTTTAGCCAGATACATCACATCCCTCCTCTTTCGTCAGCACCTGCACATGGACACTCCGATTAGCAAACTGCCTTGGCTGTTCAGTGATGGGTACATCCCTGAGTTGAAGCGGGCGGCTGCCTGATTTTTCTTCGTTGTAGACTGTACCGGCTACAGGTTTAATTTTAATCAGTGCAGCCAGCGCATCTTCGGCTTCAATCATGTTTTCAAACAAGGGTCGAACCAATGGACAACTCCGTCGGCCCAGAACCGGAGTGAAGACGGGTTTGTGTACGGCTTGCTGCAATTGTTGCAGAGAGATACTGGCTTCTGCCAGATTCCAGATGGCAACAGTGTATTTGGCATCCTGCCAATACTCACGCCAGGTCTGAATGGTCTGATGGCTTTTCAGTCCTTGATAATCAACCCGTGCATCCTTGACGGTGTGGTAGTCAGTCATTTTTATCGGCCTGTGTTTGCCCTGGTCAATACGCACTGCAAAGCCGACACTCGTCGCTAGTTGGCGCTGCCTTTCAAAGTCTTCACGGTCAATACCAAGACAGGCTCCCAGAAGACCCAGCAAGGCACTGCGCCCCGGAAAAGCCTCCGATGGTCGTAATCCTTCAAAGCTGTGTTTGCCCCAGCTTTGCAGGGGACCTTCCAGTTTCAGAATCAAATGCTGTCGCATCATCAGTCCTCACCGTTGTTTTGAACCCATTGCTTCAGTGCGGATAAGGATTCAACAGCACTAATACCTTTAGGAACTTCAACGTCTTCAAGCACAAATTCGGCACAGCTATCATCCAGATCAAACCCTACGGCCAGTTTTTGCCAATGATCATGGAGTTCGTTTATTGAAGGACGGCGGAAACCATTGCCAGTTTCCTTAACGGGGTCTTCGAAGGCATTGACCAGAGACAGTGGCTGATCAGAAAAACAAACCAGTGCCAGGTCAGCCAAATTGTGGGCAGCAAAACTTTGTTGCTTGGCAGAAGGCACTTCAGTGGCAAGCATATGCAACACATGGGCAGCAACTTCCAACGCCTGTTCACGGGAAGCATCACCCAGATTTTTTTGTAATTGCTGAAGGTTCAGGCTGGCATAACGATAAAAAACGCCAGAAGAAAATTCCTGGGTATCCAGATGGCCTGATCCTATTTCCTGCAAATCATCAACGGCAGTGAACCAGTCGATATCGGCATCAACTGCGTGAGTGGTGATGGAATGAGCCACTGCGAGAGCCCCATCAACATTGGTCATTAAACCTGATGTTGCCATTCGACCCGACAGAGCAATATCTGTTGTTCGTCCACAAGCTTTAACCATTGCTTCAGTGCGCTCTTTTAGCTCTCTTTTTACTATTTTTGCCAGAAAAATATCTTTAACTTCATCATCAGATAATTTCGGCTTCTTTGCCGTTGCCTTTCTTTTACCCTCTTTCTCTATAGCTTTTTTCAGTGACTCATAATCCTTTTCATTTAAATCAGACTCATAGATTTCTTGAACAAGCGCACAAAATGTTTTGAACTCTGAGACAGACCAAGGTGCTACTGCTATTTTCTTTTGTGTGCTTTCCTCGTCTGATTCCACACCATCATCTGAGTCATCAATCACCTTGCTGGAAAAAAGCTCTATGCTCTTAGAAATCCATTTTTCATCAATTTTTGGAGCCAGCTGAGTTAATTCTTTCCCTAACAGCTCCAGTTGTCTGGTACGAATTGATACCTCGGGAAAATTCACCTGATAGTACTCACTGGTGCGCATTGCACGCTTCAAGCTCTGGCTGGAAACACGCACCCGGCGTTTACCACCGAAAATAGCCGATTTCTGCATATTCATGTCATCACGGTTAAGGCAGGACGGGCTATGGGAAATCAGGATATGGAAGTTTACAAAGTTCTTATTCATAAGGTTGTCCTTTTAGATGTCAGGTAAAAAAACGGTTCAGGAGGACTCTTTCTGATGCAGAAAGAAATTTTCCAGCAATTTTTGCTTTTGTTCAGGCTTATCCCAGCTCAATAGCAGCCAGGCTGCCTGCGAAAAGTCAACGACTGGTTTCACGTACTGCAACAAACGGCGCAACTGAATCAGATCATTGGGTTCCTGTGAGCGAATCACCATAAACAGCCGTTTTTCCCTGACTCCAGCCTCAGCCAGAGCTTTACCCAATGAATTACCACCATCCTGATGTTGCAGATATGGCAGACAATAAACCAGCCGCCGAACATTTATATGGCTGCCATAACCTCGCGTTAGCCGATAAAAGGCGGGGACTTCAATGAGATCATCGGGTGTCGAAACCCTGCGTAACTCGGCTTTGTAACCAGCGCTCAAATCATCATAACGATTCCACAACTGGATGAAATCCTGAGACTTTTTGTTAGAAGGTTGCATTTAATTCTCCTCTGTCACCACAGGCTGAAGTTCAGCCAGTGATTTATTCAGGCTGCGCCGGGCCAATGCCAGTGCTTTGAGCATTTTGGGTTCCTGCCGGTAGGGTTGTGTGAGCTGATCAAATAATTGCAATACTGCTTGTTTTAATTGAGTGCGCAGGCGATCTATAGCGGGTAGTGGCTCCTTGAAATTGATATCGGCAAAGATGTCCCGAATCCATTGCTCTGTTTGTTGGAAGTAGAGGTCGTCACCCGACTGGCAGAGATTGACACCAGAGCCTTTGATCTCTTTGTTTTTATCCTTAATACCATCTGAAAAGAGATAGAGCGCCTTGCGCAAAGCCGTTTTGTAACCCAGTCCTGTCTTTATGATATAGTGGATCACCTCTCCGTGTTCAGCCCAACCATCTGCCAGACTGAAAAACTCATGGCGCCGCTCCAGTACCGTTGCCTGGTTGTTTCTATAACCGCCGATAACAAATCGTAAGTGCTTCTGCTTGATCAAATTGTCATCCCTGCTCTGTATCAGTACAGGAGCAGGAATTTGTCCTTCTTTACTGGATTCCATTGCCACAACCAGACGGCTTAGTTGTGTCCAGCCAGGTGCGGTGGTGGTAAACGACGGAAACTTTTCTTCTTTCTTGCCTTTGACAATCTTGAAGGTTCGGGCTGACAGTGGGTGCGGCCAGTTACCCTCCACTGTGTAATTAAATTTGGCTTTATTAAAACCTTTATACAGGGGTGCAGAGGCATTACAGACACTGCAGCAACCTTTGTCTTCAGCAGGCAAGAGTTCAAAATGTGCTGGTTGCCATAGTAGCCCACGAGCAAGACCGATGTTCGTTGCTCGAATTTTTTCTCCTGCTTTGACGGGATCAACATAGTTTGGGGCTTGTTGAGCAGTAGCTTGATGCCAAGGCATAACAATGTTACTCAAACGCTCCTGATGCAGCACATTCAACCATACTGTTGTACGCAGATCAGGCTTGGTAATTAGTTGCGTAACAGGCCCGGTAATCAGTTGCGTAATTGGTGTGCTACCGCGCAGGCTTCCCTTGAAGCCACCGCCCATGCTGGGACAGTTATTAGCCATGTTAAATAAGGCGATCGCCGTACAGCTGCCACAGAGCCCTTCTGCTAATCCATGAGGATTAACAAAGGGTTTGTTGGTTCCGTCTGCCACACCTGCCAGCAGCTTATCCATCGGGGTCGGTTTGCTCGCCTTAACCCCGCGGATTTGCATAAACGGCGTATCCGGGTGATTCAGATCAAACCAGGCCTCTTTACCCTTGACCCCCTTCAGAAACTCATCGGTAGACAAGGGCTTTTTAAGTCGAGCCAGCAGCTCTTTTCGATCAGATGGTGTGAAACAAACCTGAGTGATAGCTGCCAATAATTGCAAACAAGCCAGCTCAAAATCATCGCGGGGTAGGCAAAGGTCACCCCTTTCCTCCCCACATAAGAGTTGCCGATAGGTGATCCAGTGCCGGGCACCCTCGTACTGAAGGGGAATCCACGGTTGGTCAAGTAATGAAAATGGCTTCAATTTTTTATGTCTCTTCAAATGACAAGCAGTGTAAAAACCAAGATTCACGCAGCAAGCTTATGGTCATTGAAGAGTTCAAAATCGTAACGTCTGCTTCAAGCCAACCCAACAACCACAACATGCTGCTACAGGATGAAGAGCATAATAAAGCCTAGATATAATTATTCAAGTGGTTAGTTTATATCAAGTCACCAGCAGACAAGATTGCTTAAGGATGTTATATCTGACCGCCTGGCCTTAATACAGGATGACCATCGGTATCAAAACAACTTTGAGCAGTACCCGGTAAAGCACGAATCAGACGATTGAGCATATCGCTGTCATTTGCAAACACAGTCATCCAGATGCTCCAGTAAGCATGACCAACAGCCGTTTCAACAACCTGATCCCTGAAGTCTTCATTGTCATTGCGCTGTAACCGTTGCTTGGTTCGTTGGGCAATTTGCCAGACTTCTCTTCTCTGTTGCCAGCGACGATCAGAAGCTGTTGCTTGCAAAGGCGTTTTATCCAGGCCAGTTAGTCGGATAGTTCGCATAGCTTTTTCTCTTTCAGAATCAGAGAGTGACTGATTCGGGCGAACAACCCCGTCCTCTGAGTATTCAAAAGCTCTGAAAGTATTATCTGCATCAGGCCAGAAGCAGCTGTTTATAAGCGGATCATGATCACCCTTGGTTGAATTGCAATTCGTACAACCCAGCAGAAAGTTTGACCAGGATAATGCCGAATCTTCGTGATGTTTTTTCGGCAGAACATGCTCAACTGCCAGAGATGCGTCAAGCTTCATTTCACAGTAAGAACAATAACCACCCAGTCTTTCAATTAAATCCCTTCGGGCATTTTGGTATTGACTGAATTGCTTTGGATTTCCATTCGCATCCAGAGGCTCAGCCTCCTTATCCACTGGCCTCATGAATTACTCCTCTACAGCTTTTCCTTTGCCCAGACCGGCTGCGGCTCGTTCCATCTCAAGAAAGGCATGGTAAGCCACATTATCACTGAAGGGTGCGCTCAGCTCGTCCAGCTCCTGCTTTAACTGCTCTTTCTCTTCCTCTGAAGCAACGTTCGCTTGCTGAAGCAACGTGTAATATTTTTTAGCGGTATCATTCATTGCCTGCCAACGCTGACTCCGAGAAGGCACCTCAACGCCCATCACCCTTTCCACAATATCTTCAATACTCTGATCACTGAATGGTTCTTTTGGCGCAGGAGACGCTGCTTCAGAGCTTTCATCTGTGGGAAGAAAAGAGTTCAAGTCAACCACTTCACCGGGTCGTAAAGATTGAATGATGAAAGGAGAATGAGTAGTAGCAATAAACTGCACTTTCGGGAATGCTTCCCGCAGGTCATTTAGTACCCGTCGTTGCCATTTGGGATGCAGATGCAAATCGACTTCATCAATCAGCACAATGCCAGGGGTTTCTAATGGGGCCATCTCCATCAGATGAGGATTCAGACGACCTGCTCTGTGTGCGATATCTGCCACTATAGCCAGAGTATTACGATAACCATCACTCAGATTATCGAAGCTGAATAGCTGTCCATTTCCCAGCTCAATCATTAGCTGCTGCAGTTCAATATCAAAATAAAAGTGCCTGCACTCAGGTATACAAAATTGAATCGACTTACGAACCGCCTCAAGTACGCCGAATTTTTTACCCTTCTGGAACGAAGCCTGTTCCAGCTGGGCAAACCATCTAAGAAACAACTTGTGGCTGGAAGCCGGATCAAGGCAATCACGATAGCCTGCCGATCTGGATTCAGGCTTCGTCAACTTTACATCTTGTTTGATATGCCAAAGACGACCAGTGCCGTAGTAACCAAAAACGGGCAACAGGACTTCTTCGCCTTTTTCCACCCTGGCTCTGGCGTCTTTCCCCACTTTGGCAATGTTCTTTGCCAGAATACGGGTCGTTTTACCTTTCTCGGATTTCAGTTCCCGAGTCCAGTGCAAGTCTTCCAGAAGAGATGAATCATTACTATTGGCCAACTCGGCCAGAGAGGCACGACAAGAAAGCGAAACCCCTTCGTCCCACTGCGGCTCAAGAGTGACTGTGTCACCCAGATTGATCTGCTTTAGCCGTACCTCTTCCTTACGGATATGCCGCCCTACACCAGCTTTGAAATCCAGCAGATAACTCCCCATCATAATGGACAGAGCATCAAGAATGGCGCTTTTACCGGTTGCATTATCACCAATGAGGACTGAGACATTCGTATCAGTATTAAACTTGAAGACCGAGTCCTCAAACTTCCGAAAGTTTTTGAGCCTGAGCTCACGTATCTTCATACATTCACCTGAACCTGCGAACCCTTGTCAGACCTTGCTAAACAAAGGCTCTGGATAAATCAGAGACCTCAATCATAACCCTTAACAACCCTTTGTGCCCGTGTATCTAATAACAACTCCACCAAAAAGAGCCAATGTTATATAATGGAAATTCCCTCTCACAGAGGGATGAACCGTGGTTTGTTTATATAAAGCTCAGTTCACTCCCTGTTCCCCGCGCCCGCGGGGATGCCTCATTTTTTTATGCGCTGAAAACCAGCCTCCGCAGAATACTTGTACTCTGTCTCCCCCCAGTGCCCCCGGTAGCCTTGCTCGTCGGCTTCCATTTCCAGCCATATTAATCTGACATCATCCATATCGGGCAACTGCCCTTCATTTTTATTCCAACTGGCTGGTATTCCAAGACTGTTAAGGCTAATTTTTTCAAAACGGTTACTTTTATCCAACTCATCAACCACCGAACCATCCAACAGGCAACGTTCACCCTGAGCATTGGAAATAACTGGAACCAGTGTCAGATTCATTTCACCGTCACGGGTAACTGCAGAAATTTTATCATCAGTGTCTGCCAGCGTATTCATCGCGGATTTAATTAATACTTTTGCGCCCATACGCTGGCTTTGCTGATGATCAGCAAAATCTTGATGAGACGCCATAACCCAGTCAGGCTCACTCCCCCAATCTTCTTCATCATAAACCGACTCAATCCATTGCCGATATGCTTCAGGAAATTCAACGATATTCCCAGAACCCGCCAACAACTGTTCAGTTCGCCATAATATACGACTATCACCATATATTAATTCATGCAGCTGATACTCTTCAGACTCCGGTGGCACCAGCACAGTACAAAGAGGTTGATCAAATCCCTCAGGACGCTTGTGCTTGTTTTGATGTCGATGCAGCCGACCCCAACGCTGGAATAACAGGTCGACGGGACAAAGTTGACTGATCATCCAGTCCATATCAGCATCAATAGAACATTCAAAAACCTGGGTACTGACCAATATATTCCCCTTCTGTCGCTTACCTTCAGGGCCAAACAAGCCAAGAACTTTATTTTCTTTCTTCTCACGGTCAGCAAACACAAAGCGAGAGTGAAACAGTATCAGCTGGTCTTCACTCAGTCGCCCTGCCGCTTTTTTCCGTAACTGTCGTAGAGACTGCTGCGCTACATCAACAAGATTGCAGATAAAACAGACCTGAGCCCCCTGCTCTGCGGCAGTAATCATTCGCTCCAACAAGTCATCATCAGGCAACAACCCGGATACGGTTTGCAGTTCGATATTGACATGCGTTTTGGCGGGCTGCTGACGGACATCAAGCGAGAAGTGCTGCTGCTTTTGTCCGTAGCTGGTTATGAGTGGATAAGGGGCATCAACGGGATTTTCAAAATGGCTGGGCACTGTGTTTACGGCCCAGACTTCCATTAGCTGCTGCTTTTGGTAGTCCGGCAAAGTTGCAGACAACAAAATGGCCGATCCGCCCGCAGTCCGCTGCTGTTTCAATACTTCCTCCAAAAGGCCGTACATGTAGGCATCATAAGCATGCACCTCATCAATGATGAGAACACTGCGCCCAATACCAAACCCACGAACAAACTTGTGTCGCACCGGCAACACTGAAGCGAGCACCTGATCTACGGTACAAATGCCGACTTGTCCTAAAAAAACTCTTTTTTTACTTTCGGCCAGCCATTGCGCGCATTGAACTCTGGCTTCCTTTTCCCCCTGTGCGGGGTGCGAATTGGCTGCTTGTTTGAGATCGATAAAATCCTGCTGAAATCCAGCCCGACCATGAGCCAGCACCGCATTGATGCTTCCCTCAAAAATGTTAGGTGCAGCCTTTTCTATACGCCCCAACATAGCGTTGGCTGTTGCCTGAGTCGGCAGTGCGAAGACAATACTATCGGCAAAGTTCTGTTGGATTAATTGCCAGGCATGAGCCAGCGCGGCCTCTGTTTTTCCTGAGCCAGTTGAGGCTTCTATTAATGTTAAGCTCTCAGTAAGCGGTAGTTGATCCACCAGACTCTGAACTTGTCGTGGCTGATACCCTTCCTCAAGCAAGTTCTGAATAGCAGGATTGTCACGAGCTTGATAACCAGTAATCCCTGCTCGATGAAGCAATCGTCTGGCGATCGTCAGGCGAGATTCAAACCACTCCTGAAGATCACCTGTCGGCTGGCTTTGAAATTCAAAATCACCCTCATCACTGGCTGAACCCAACCAGTCAGAAACCGAACAAAAACCAGCCAGCAAAGTGCCATCAGCCATAAATGGCGGATCATCTTCCAGTGTCAGCCCGGCAGGTTTTAAAAATAGAGACTCAAGCGCTTTCAACCACGCCTGACGAGCCTGTTTCAGCAATTCCAGTCCCTGGACACTGACCATACCGGGTGATAAACCAAAGCGGCTGTCATCTTTGTCGGAGCTACCTGCCAGGGTTCCATGATGCCCTGCAACCGGCCCCAGCCAACTCAACCATGCCTGCCAGCTTTCATTTTCGTCATCATCACAAAAAATATCACGGTCGTCTTGTTCACCTTCGAAACGATCCTGCCAATCTTGATACAACCAATAAACTCCGGCTGGCCCGTGATAATAATCATTATTGTTTTCCTGAGGCTTAAAGCAATCTGCCTCAGGATTAACCTGCTGCCAGACATTCCTCGCTTTTAATTGAAAACGGATATCAAATTTGCCCAGATCGTGTAAGGCAATAAAAAAAAGTAACCACGCCTGAGTCTGCTCATCGGGCAGGCCACTTTGATGACAAAACTGGCGTCGGAGCGACGCAGATGCCTGCCACCAGACCCTGCCAACCGCAGCTACATCCAAACAGTGATAAACCAGCAAATGATAACTAGCAT
>NZ_JAHHPS010000420.1:0-3784 GCF_024606275.1 Endozoicomonas sp. SESOKO4
GGATGCAGCAAGCATCAGCCAGCTGTTTGGTTTCCATCTCATCAGCGTCGTTCAGCCCGCTACTACTGCAATTATCAATGGAAGGATAAAAGCTGGCCTTTCGAAAGGAGAGCTGGAATTTATCACCTCTCAGGATAATTCGATTCACAAAGCAAGCCGAAGAGATCTGGCAGGCTTGATCAGCCACGAATATTCGGGAGGGACCACCGTGGCAGCCACTATGATGATTGCGGCCATGGTTGGGATACGGATAATGGCCACTGGTGGTATTGGCGGTGTCCATAAGCAGGGCGAAAAGACCCTCGATATTTCCGCTGATCTGATCGAGCTGGGTCGAACTCCTGTTGCCGTGGTTTGTGGTGGCCCCAAAGCGATTCTGGACCTGACGAAAACCCTTGAATTTCTCGAAACCCACGGCGTTCCGGTTATTGGCTACCAGACTGACAGACTACCCGCCTATTACAGCCGTGACTCTGACTTGTCGGTTGACTTCAGCGTCAATTCTGCCAAACAGGCGGCTCATCTTATTGAGTGTCAGCTCACTCTGCCAGCGTGCGGAGGCTTGTTGATCTGCAACCCGCTCCCCAAAGAATACGCAATACCCTGGGAAGACGTCTCTCCCAAAGTCGATGATGCTGTTTACCATGCAGAGAAACAAGGCATACACGGTAAAGCCCTGACACCCTTCCTGCTTGAGCACCTCTACCAGCATCATGGTGAGCAGCTGCTGCTGGCGAATCTTTCCATGCTCAGAAATAACACCCGGCTGGCGGCCATGATTGCCCGCCAATTCAATTAATCACTGTAACATCAGGATTGACTGAGCGACCCGACTCAGAACCATGTCGGGCTGCTATCCATTCAAGATCCGTTATGCAAGAATACTTTTCTAAATTCTTTGACTCCATTTATCAGAAATCATTTACATGCCCGATATTTTCGTAGCCGATTATTCGAACCCCGACCATGGCCAGGCCATTATTGAGTTACTCGACCACTATGCCAAAGACCCAATGGGCGGAGGAATGCCATTAAGCACCTTCGCCAGGGGACATCTGATTCAGGAATTAGCAAAACGTCCTTTTGCATTCTCTGTCCTCTGTCTGGTTGATGGGCAACCAGCCGCTCTGGCTAACTGCCTGGAAGGATTTTCCACTTTTGCCTGCAAACCACTGATCAACATCCATGATGTGGTCGTTAATGAGTCATTCAGAGGTCAGAGCCTTTGCAGAAAACTTTTTGAAAAAGTTGAGCAAGTTGCCATAGAAAAAGGGTGTTGCAAAATCACTCTGGAAGTACTGCAAGGCAACCCTGTAGCACAGGCCGCTTACCGGAAGTTGGGCTTCGCAGGTTACGCACTGGATGAACACCTCGGACACGCCTTGTTCTGGGAGAAAAAACTCTGACTTTTCACCTTTCGCTCAAAGGAACAGATATGTCTGGAAAGTACGTTAAAATTGGCCAGAAAAATCGCCTGAAAGTCGTCGATAAAGCAGGCTTCGGTGTATTTCTGGATGGTAGACAGTTTGATGAAATCCTGCTACCCAAAAGACATGTGCCTACAGACTGCACTATTGGGGATGAACTGGATGTCTTTGTCTACCTGGACTCCGAAGACCATCTGATCGCAACGACAGAGACACCTCTGGCCTCTATTGGTGAGTTTGCTGCCCTGCAAGTCAAAGAAGTCAACCAGATTGGCGCCTTTCTCGACTGGAATCTGGGCAAGGATCTACTGGTACCGTTTCGTGAACAAAAAACCCGCATGCGTGAAGGCGGGCGCTATGTTGTTTATCTCTATCAGGATGAACAGACAAAACGCATAGTCGGATCCTCCAAGCTGCACAAGTTTATTGATCGCTCAGCAGGAGAGTATCAAAACAGCCAACCTGTATCCCTCCTGATTCACGACAAAACCGACCTTGGCTACATGGCGATTATCAACAACAAACATCAGGGACTGCTTTTCAGTCAGGAAGTAAACGACTCAGTCAAACTGGGTGATAAAGTACAAGGCTATATCAAGCGTATCAGACCGGATGGGAAAATTGACCTCTGTCTGAAAAAGCCCGGCTTTGACCAAAAAGCGATGGACTCTCTCAGCCAGCAGATCATGGACAAGCTGGAAGCCGCCGGAGGTTTTCTTCCCATGAACGATAAAACCGATCCTGCTGAAATAAAACGGGCCTTTGGAGCCAGCAAACGTGCTTTCAAAATGGCACTGGGTGGATTATACAAGCAGCGTCTTATTCAAATTGAAGCATCAGGTATCCGTAGCTGTCAGTGATTAACCTTCTGACTGCAAACTTTCTATAGCCTGAAAGATGCTGGAAAAATCTTTCTTGCCCATCCCCCCGGAAACATGGCGGTTATAGAGAGAATAAGCAAGGCCACCCAGAGGCGTAACGGCCTCACTGCCACTGGCAGCCGCCATTGCCAACTCAAGATCTTTCAACATCAGTTCACTCATAAAGCCCGGCTCATAGTCTCTGGAAGCCGGAGCATTCGCCATCAGTCCAGGACATGGGTTATACACCTCCAGAACCCAGTTTTTACCCGAGCTGGCCAGCATGATGTCAGAAAGTACGGCAGGATCGAGGCCATTTTTAGCGCCAAGATTAAGCGCCTCTGAGGTACCTATCATCGAGATAGACAGCAACATATTATTACAGGCTTTAGCCACCTGACCCGCACCTGGCCCACCCGCCAGAAAGACATTTTCCCCCATATCCAGCAGTAAAGGTTTCACCTTTTCAAACACTTCAGGATTGGCTGCCCCGCACATAAACGACAGAGTACCTGCTGCCGCGCCGGCAACGCCACCGGACACCGGCGCATCCACCATTGACTTCCCTTTCTCGACGGCAGCCGCCGATAACTTTCTGGCGGTATCCGCATCAATAGTACTGGTGTCGACAAGAATGGCAGAGGCCGGAGCAGAATCCAGCAACCCCTGATCCAGATAAAGACTTTCCACATGCTTGCCAGCGGGCAACATTGAAATAACGAACTCAGCCCCGGAACATGCCTGCTCTGCACTGCCCGAAGCTTTTGCTCCCAAAGCGGTCAGAGCATTGACTGCCTCAGGAACAAGGTCAAATACACTCACATCATGACCACCCCTGACCAGATTAGCTGCCATGGGCGCTCCCATATTGCCAAGGCCGATAAACGCAACCGTTGCCATAATCCGCACTCCCGAGTGTTTGTTGTTGTCATCTCAGCACAATTAAACAGAGTAGTACGTTTATAATATGCAGGATTACGACTAAAACTAAAACCTGTGTATTTCATGCTGTGAAGACGGCTTCAATGCGTCAGAACCCCTCATTAAAGCCTACTCACTGAACACTTTTCACACGGCCAGGCCAGACGAGACTGCACTTCAGAATGCACTCATCTGCATGTATACAATGCTGATACTTCTGACAATGCCTCTGAGGAAGGTGAATATTCCGGTCGCATACCCTTTAGAGATACAGTTACTGTTTTTTTGTCGAGTACGAATAAATAGCATGTAATTAATTACATCATTGTCTTGATTATCCGGAACAAGATGCACACAATCCGCCAATCATAGTTATTTGTTGTAAACTAAACACGATGCGCAAGTACGAAGATTCTCTACCACTCAAGTTACTCAAGGCCAGAGAGGCAGCCATGAGCTTCTTCCGTCCCATGCTGCAGGAGCACTCCATTACTGAACAGCAATGGAGAGTGATGCGGGTTCTGAACGACGCTGATGAGATGGAAACCAAACAGCTGGCTGATGCTTGCTGCATCC
>NZ_JAHHPS010000421.1:0-1180 GCF_024606275.1 Endozoicomonas sp. SESOKO4
TTTCCCGATCTCCTGATAAATCGCTCTCCAGCTTGTCAGCCCGTTCGGACAGCGCAGCTTTTTCTTCTGCGAGTTCCTTTTTGGTATTGTGATCAGCATCTAAACGACGTTGTTTTGCTACTTTAAGTCGGTTCAGGAACTGGACCTTTTTTGATAGGGCATCAATTTCTTCCGTGAGTACTTGTATGGTCTCGTGATCAGCATCTGTGCGACGTTGATATGCTGCTATAACTATGTTCCGAGCCTCAACCTTTTTGGATTCGGCAGCTTTTTCTTCCCGGATTATGTCAAGGTCGCGCTGCATCTCTGTTGAACGACAATTAGCTTCTCGCAAAAGCTTCTCTAAATTCATGACTTTTTCATCGACACGTGCATTTGTATCCTGCTTGCGCTGTGCTCTTATCAATTGTTTTTCGCTATTTTCAAGCTGTCGTTGCAATTCTTGCTGATCCTGATCCTTATGCTCACGTTCTAGCGCTTTCTCATAACAGGAAATATTGCTTGCCAATGAAGTTTCAGCCTGCCGTGCAGCATCCAGAGCAATAAAGAGCTGAGTTCGGAACTGTAAAAGGCGTTGGTAATCCTCCTGAATGCGTTCATCCATTTTCTGCAACTCAGCCCAGATTTCAGCTTCTCTGTCCTCGGCAGGCTGTCGCGAATCGGTTAGCGTGCTCCAAAGACTACCCATCCGGGATGAAGACGCCACTACCGTTCGGGACTCCAGACTTTTACCACCATTCAATAAAGGGCAGTGCACAGGTGGGTCAGGTAACTCTGCCACTGTCATACTTGTACGCATAATGCTTAGTGTCTCTTTAAGAGCACGGCATTGACGCAACAAATATTCCGCATTACTGCCCTGATGGTTGCTGAGCACCTCTGGTGTCATCCCAACATCTTGATTAGCCAAAAGTTCTGTGACCAATGAAGGTCTTGCTGCTGATTCGAGTGGACTCGCCATAGTAATAATCCCTTTACAAAGTTCAACAATTCATTAATCGTTTGACTGTGGTCAGCACGACTTGTTCCCCTGTAAGATCCCGAATAACTTTCCTGTTAGCTATTCCGACAAAATTTCTCCAGAGAATTTCTCCAGCCAATAGAGAAAACCGACACTCTCGCCTCAGACTTACAACAAATTTTCTGTAATATTCATTTCCTCAAACACCGCATTCAGAGC
>NZ_JAHHPS010000422.1:0-2223 GCF_024606275.1 Endozoicomonas sp. SESOKO4
GAATCTTTAACCTGTTCGTAATAGTCATCACTGGCAACAAATTGTGCCAGATCCGCCAGCCAGCTATCCCTTTTGGCTTGATCTGAAGGCGGCAAGCCATTGAGGTGGTCCCGGATGTTCGCCAGACTAATCTCTAACCCCGGTTCAAGGACGATCCAGGGAAGGCAGCGCTCCATAAGACGGGTATCCAGAGAGTGTTGTTCAAGCGCATTCATGACCTGAGCAGTAACACATTCGAAGGGTGGAACAGGCAGACCGGCTTTCTGCATGCGCTGCAAAAACATTCCCTTGCCGCCCAGATTTTCCCGGTTGGCGGGAGAACAGTCAGCAGCCTGAGCCAAAACAGCTGAACGGCAGGTGCGCTCGCCTATCGGCCTTGGGTCGGGAACATCACTGGGATCAAGATCACTGAAATACCTTTCAGGTAAACTATTAGCCTTAGAATTATGATTGGGATCAGTTGTCAGGCTTTGAGGATCTGACTTGCCAAATACAGCAGATAACATCAAGATATCCCTCTGATGTTTTTATTTATCCATGATTTAATCGCTAACGCATAAAGCGATCACTTTCCTTCGACCATGATGTTTTTATAAAGTTCACCCGTCAGCCTGAAGAACGCATTAAAAGAACGGCAATAAGTTGGTAATAAGGTTTTCACTGCCATCGTTGTCAGAGTTGATCAGAGCTTGGCCAAAAATGCCCTGACGTATTTATTAACTTCGGGATTTCTTTGCTTCGCTGAATCGATAAAAGACTTATCATTTTTAAGTTGAAAAGCCGCATATTCGAAAGCACGAGGATTTTGTTCAATTAACTCCAACATATACTCGCGATCATTCAACACCGCATGACTGGCATGCCTTAAGTAAATGATACTATGAGCAATTGCACGATTAACAATGTCTTTATCGCTCTTGATTCTCTCACTTGCAAACCCCAAAGCTGCTGGATCGTTTGCAACAGCGGCCATCACCACCTTCTCATCATTCTTAAGTCTATGGCTGGCATATTTCAGCTCGCCACCCACTCGAGTGACTGATGCAATGACAACATCGCTATCATCCCCCAATTCTTTACTCACATATTCCAGTTCACCCGGATGTTCTTTAATGGCGGGTAACACAACGTCTTTATCATTCAAAACCCGTTGGCTGGCATATTTCAAACCCTGTTTCAGCAGGGAATTCCTGACTTTTTCTTTATAATCCCCAAATGGCTGCCCCGGTGGAACATCAAACTCCAGACGACCACTGCGAGGTGTTTTGATAACAAAGTATTGATCTTCCAAATGGGGATGCAAAAGCACAACCAAACGAGTACCGTTTTGGGGATCTTCCAATAAATAATGCTGTAGGAGTTCACTGCGGGTGTCCTCAGCGATCTCACCACTCATTAACATTTTCAGAAGCTTATGCTCCGATGTTTTCACGCACCTCGAAAAACACTGAACATGTTCAATAAACTGTTGTTGGTGGTCGCTTAAGAACGGGTAGAATCGGGGAACTCTGTGTAGATAGGTATAACTGATTGTGAAAAGGCAATGTTGAAAGACGAACCTATCGGCTTCTGTCGCAAGGCCGCTATCAAGTCGTTGTGCAAGCGAGTCAAAATTCCACTGATTTTTTTCACAAATGCGGCTTTTCTCAAAACGATGATCCAAATCTTTCATATCACGTAATACAACGATCAGTTTTTCAAAGGCTTCCCGCATGGATGGACGTGATTTCATCTGGGAACATTCGATGGTCACTGTACCTGCTATGGCGTTGCAACGGGTCTTTATGCCATCAGAATTTTTATCCAGTTCAATCGCTTTCAGTAACGCTACCAGAAACCACACACGCATGAACTTGCCGGCATTAAAATCCCATTCAGCATCAAATGTATCTGAAAATGTCAGCCGCAAGGTTCGTCCTTTCCCCGCCTCTGCGTGTTCAAGTAGCTCGATAACGCTCTTATGATTTCCAAGCGGCAGGGTAACAATCAAGGCATTATTCATATGGATGACAGTCCCCCGAAACTCCAGCCGTGCCATGGTTTCTTCGCCGGATCGACTCAATAGCGGAGTCTTTTTACACGGGGTCGTGCAATCCACGTAAGAGATCCTGCCTATCTTGGATGACCTGCCCTGACCCGAGGCCAAAGTGACTGGTGCCAGTGCTTCCACGAAGCGCTGATGCAGGGCAAAAATCAGCTCATGAACACTTCGAACCTGCTCAG
>NZ_JAHHPS010000423.1:0-1447 GCF_024606275.1 Endozoicomonas sp. SESOKO4
TGTACCCGTGCCCGGTGATGGTAAGAATCCTCAGCAGTGGAGTGCTGAAAACAAGTTCGCGGTTCTGATGGATACCGCCAACATGAATACAACAGAGTTATCCGAATACTGTCGTAAGAAGGGGCTCTACTATGAAGACCTGCAGCAGTGGAAAGCTGATTTTATCGCAGGCAGCACAAAGCCTGCTGAATCCCGTCAGGTACAGGCCGCTGCCAGACGAGATGACAAGAAGCGCATCCAGAAACTGGAAAAAGAACTCAAACGCAAAGACAAAGCACTTGCTGAAACCGCAGCACTGTTGGTTCTAACAAAAAAGGCAAACGCGATCTGGGGGGAGCGCGAGGACGATTGATTCCTCTCCCTGATCGCAAGGAAGCCGTTGCTTTAATCCAGGAAGCTGTTTCACAGGGGGCACGTAAAGTGAAAGCCTGTGCTGCTCTCAACCTGTCGATACGCACGGTTCAGCGCTGGCAAAAAGATGTAGAACAGGTGCGGGAAGATCAGCGTCAATACGCAGACCGGCCAATGCCTGCCAACCAACTAACCAAGAGCGAGCAAAACGAGATTCTGAAAGTCTGTAACAGCGAGCGATTCAAAAGTAAGTCGCCATGCCAGATTGTACCGACACTGGCCGACGAAGGTATTTATATAGCTTCTGAGTCAAGCTTTTATCGAGTGCTGAAGGCTCACAATCAACAGCATCACCGAGGTCGCAGTCAGAAGCCAGTAAAGCGGAAGCCGACATCGCATCGGGCCACGGCACCAAATCAGCTCTGGTCGTGGGATATAACCTTTTTGGGGTCGCCCATCAGGGGTAAATATTATTACCTCTATTTGGTTCTGGACGTTTATAGCCGCATGATTGTGACTTGGGAAGTCCATGAGAGGGAGTCCTCTGACCTGGCTGCTCAGATGATCCGCAAAGCCTTCATGCAGCATAAGATCAGTCTTCAGGAACAACCGCTGGTCCTGCATTCGGATAATGGCAGCCCGATGAAGGGGGCGACTATGCTAAGTACTCTTCAGCAACTGGGTGTACAGACATCGTTCAGCAGGCCACGCGTGAGTAACGATAACTCATACTCAGAGTCAGGCTTCAGAACCATGAAATATCGTCCCGGGTATCCGAATCACTTCGCCAGTCTGGAGTCAGCCAGAGAGTGGGTGTATGGGTTCGTAAACTGGTACAACATGGAGCATAAGCACAGTGGCATCAAGTTCCAGACACCTTGCGACAGACACACAGGGAAGGCTCAGAAGAAGGTTCTGAATCGTGAAAGAGTTTACCGTAAAGCAAAAGAGCAACACCCTGAGCGTTGGGGAAGCCGTGAAACCAGAAACTGGCAATTACCGGCAGAGGTATGGCTTAACCCTGAGCGATCAGAGAATCAGCAGCATTGTGATTTAGCTGCATAAGTTGAGGCGACATCTACCTTGAAAGTTACCG
>NZ_JAHHPS010000007.1:0-1364 GCF_024606275.1 Endozoicomonas sp. SESOKO4
GAACAGATGCTATTAATAAGCGGTAAAAATGCATTCAAGTCTCGTTACACAACTTTTGTCAATAATGCCAACCCGCTCTGACTTGCCTGATAGAAAACCTCAGAACAATTTGTGTTGACTTTCTGTCGTGGAAAAATAAAGGAGCATTACTTTTCATCATTATTGTTCGTAGAGATAGAGAGTAGCCAAGAATTTCTGAATGGCTATATGGATTTTTTGACCTGTACTGCCACGTGGCAAATCTGAAACGGACACCAACGGCGATTATTAAATCCGGTCAGCAGTTAATGATTGTTTCCATTTACCGGAGTGTATAGAGGGTGTCTGCACATGGGGCAGGTTCTTATCCCGTGTTGAATCATCGCAATGACACAGTTCCTGTGAACTTTGTGGGAACAGGGCAGTATCTGGCAGCCGCTGAAGGCATCTTCCAGACAAATGCAGCACAGATCGTGGCCTGAGTTTTCCCGGCATTTGTGATTGCCTTCTAACCTTTTATCCAAACAGATATTGCAAACATCACAGTGAAAGGACTTATGCTTGTTTACTCGGCAAATGCCACATTTATCGCAGTGGTGCGGTTTTCTCTCCTTACAGGTGAAGTGTTTGCATTTTGCACAGAAATATTCCGACATTTTCTGGTTGCATCCCGGGCACGTCTGGGAGTCTTCCGTAATGTCCCCCTCATAGTTGCAGAAACAACATTGAAGCTTTTTCGCGTCAATAGCCTTGCGATCTTTAACATCGCAGTCATCACTGGCGTTATGGCAAATTTGGCAGGGGAAATACCTGGCACAGCATCCAAAGTTCAGACGGCATGACCGATGATAATGACTGCAAGATCGATTTCGGTTTTTGTCCCAGCATGTCGTTACCTGTTCCTGCCGGGGGTATGCCTCTTCATTGTCGATGTTCGACTCATCACTGCCTGACATCGGGCTGGTTTCCGGAATCGGTGGGTGTTCTCCACGGGGAATATTGTTTACTGATGGGGGCTCTGTACGATCAATAGACGAGAGTGACTGCTCATTGGGGGAAGTCAACTGTTGAGAAGCTCGATACTCCTCGTCACTGCCTGACATTGTCGGGTTGGTCTCTGCAATCGGTGGGTGTTCTTCACGGGGAATATTGTTTACTGATGGGGGCTCTGTATGGTCAATAGACGAGAGTGACTGCTCATTGGGGGGGCTCAAGGGTTGGTGAGAATCAAAACGCGCTGTGTCATTGCCGGGCATCGCTGGATTATTGGCCGCTGTCAGCCTCTGGGCTGTGTTTTCCGCTGCTTGATGGATCAGATAGTCTATTACTCCTTGTTTGCTTTCGAGATCAACGTACAACTTTTTGATCTGTTCCCTCAGGCATTG
>NZ_JAHHPS010000424.1:0-3914 GCF_024606275.1 Endozoicomonas sp. SESOKO4
TGCTGAGTTTATGCAGGGCGCTCAACGAGGGAAACAGGTCGAATACAGCCTGGGCACGGCTGGCTTCCAGAAAGCGCAGCTGATCATCCTTTGTTAAAGGTTGCAGAATTTTCAAGTAAAGCCTTTGCATGTATTTGAGTTTCAGCACCCCCGACAATGCTTGCAACCGGGCTGAGTAATGTTGCCACAGGCTCTTATCCGGTAATGACTTCAGCCGTTTGACGAAATAGACAAAACGCGATCTGTGTTCACTGGCAGAAAACAGAACCATTGCCTTGTCTAATACATGCAAAGGCAAGGACTTACTCGAATGATGCAGCAAAAAATTCCGGTCCTGTCGATCAGCCCGGAGGTAGCGCTCAACACCTTTGCCGCCATAAGAAGAAAGAAGTCTTATCAATGGTTTTAGCATCAGAACGGTTTTGGTGTTTTCATGGATTTTAAGAAATTGTTTTAACACTGCCCAGCTGAGTGACAAGTCCGGTTTGGAGGTGGAAAGGTAAAGAGCCACTGTTTTTATCTGACGATTGAATTTGTCATCCTCTGAATCGCTATTGTATTCGTCGTCCTCTTCACTATCTGAATCGCCATTTCCTTCAGTAAATTTTGTAAACAGCCACTGTTTCAGTTGTGTTTCCTGATGTTGCAGCATCTTAATAGCAGGTAGGCTTTCTGATTTCCAGAGCTTGGTCATAATTTGCAGGAGCAGATGATTGGTTGTCCCCCGGCAACGTGTCCAGTCCAGCACTTTTTTTACCTGATCATGTTTGGGCACGCCCTGGCAATGATTCATGGACGAGAATGCGCGGAACCTTTCTATACTGAAATCGCCATCTTTGTCTTTCCATTCTGGCCAGCCTAGCACCTCTTTTACTTCCTTATATTTGAGCATGCCCTGACCATTATTCATGCAAGAAAAGGCGCGGAAGCACTCCATACTGAACTCACCATTTTTGTCTCTCCATTCAGACCAGCTCAGTACCTCTTTCATTTCCTCATGTTTGGGCACGCCGTTGGTGTTGTACATTGACGAGAAAGAGTGGAATAGCTGCATATTGAACTTGCCATCCTTGTCTTTCCATTCCGGCCAGCTCAGTACCGCTTTCACTTTCTCATGTTTGAGCATACCTTTGGTATGATTCATGGATGAGAAAGCGCGAAACCGCTTCATACTGAACTCACCATCCTTGTCTTTCCATTCCGGCCAACCCAGCACCTCTTTCACTTCCTCATGTCTGAGCATGCCTCTGCCATGATTCATGGACGTGAAGCAGCGGAACAGCTCAATACTGAACTCATTATTCTTGTCTTTCCATTCCGACCAGCCCAGCATCTCTCTCACTTCCTCATGTCCGGGCATACCTCTTTTGGCGTACATAGACGATAAAGAGCGGAACAGCTCCGTACTGAATTTACCACCCTTGTCTTTCCATTCCGGCCAGCCCAGCACTTCTTTCATTTCCTCAGGCTTGGGTACGCCTTTCCCATTATTCATGGACGAAAAGGAAGTCAATACATCTAAACTCGCTAAATATTTGAGTTCGCTTTGGCTACGTTCGGCAAAATCACGGGTATGTTTTTTTATATTCTTTAACATGCCGGTCAACATGCCGGTATTTTTGATGGTTTCAGGAAGGTGCCGAAAAAAAACGATTGCATTATCGAAGAAGCCATTAAAAGACTTTCTCTCTACGAAACCAAGTAAGTTATAAAAAGTGTACTTGGCTGTGATGTTTTTTTTCTTGAAAACCTGCATCAGGGTTTGCACTTTTTCCAGCTCTTCCTCAGTTAATTCGTAAAGGATTTTTTCTTTTACTTTTTCCAATGGGTCATCTGAGATTCGAGTGTCTGCTCGTTTCTTTTTTTTAGCCGGTGTTGGTGCAACTGCTTTCGAATTATTTCTCTTTCTACACGAGCCCTTGTTTTTTTTCTGAGCAGGTTCTGATGAGTCATGCAGCTGAGTTTCTTCTGAGCTACGTCTTGCTCTTTTTTTACCATTAGTGCCTGAAAGGCAGGTGTTGCATAAAAACGCTGAAGCTGATTCCTCATTTGCTATGCGACTTATTTCCTGTGTATTCAGTGTCTTTTCACAATTGGAACAAGTTACAACCAAATTTTCGTTATCCTGCTCAGCAGAGGGTTTTAGTGGGTCATCACCTCCACGACCACTGCCGCCTGATGAACCGGTTCCCTGGTTACAGGCAGGGACTTCGCTCATCTGCCTGTTCTGAGACGTTGTCGTGGTTGTTGATGCTTTGGTCGTTCCGGAGGGTTGATCCTTTTCCCCGTTACACGTTTGACGGCCATAGTATTTGCCAGAAGCGATCACACGGTAAAGGCTGATTTCCCGACTATTCTCTGCTAGCCATGTCTTAACCAGCCCCGGATGAATCGTGGCGGGGTCTGACCTTTCCAGATCAAGAAGGTCCGCTTCAATCACCATGATCCGGTCTGACAAAATCCGGGCCAGCGTGGTTTGGCCTGTCTTAATCGCCCATAGTCGTTTCATTCGTAATATTCGAAGCAGTCGCCTTTTTTGTTGCAGGCATTTTTGAACAGGGTCAGGAACGAGGGTGAGGTCAGGGAGAGGCACCTTGTCAGGATTCCAGTGATTTCCGTCAGGTGGCCTGTCGCCATCATCTCCACCGGCAGCCCCCGTGGCGGTCAGAGCAGTGGAAGAATGCTCCAGGGCTTTCGGAGACGTGACCATCAGGTCAATGCGGCGTGTTTGCGTCATTGGCCAAACGGGTTGGAGAGGTAATTGAAGAAACGCAGGGGGACTGTTATTCGGCAGCAGCTGAAGCAAAATGAGCGCTAATTGCGTCAGCCCAACCGGAAGAGGCTTGGGCTGTTCATGTCCGGCTAACTTATTAGTATACAAGAAATGTGCTGGCAGCAGGTTTGAGCTGTCTAATCCCACTGCAGGCAGTGACTCACCAGACATTATTGTCACTAACAGCAGCAGTGATCGGACCATCGGGCAGATAGTTTTGTTTTTCTGTGGGCGTCCCATAGACTCAGGCGCATTGATTGACGTTTGCCGTATGCACGAGAATGTATAGCATCCCACTGGTTTTCGCGCCATAAACGGAGTTGGCAATTAGAAAATACTCCCACACCCATCAAGTAACTCTAATTCCTGGCAACTCTGATAAACATCAGGATTAACCCCTGATAATAAAGGGTCTCCTCTTCTTAACCGCTTTATTTTTCTGCATGCCAGTTGCCTCCATCTTTTCAGTATGTGGTCGGCGATATCAATTTTGGCTTTTTTAAGGACGGTCACTACATGCATAAGCTCCATTTCATTCTCATACTCGTTCAGTAATGTCAGTATTTCAGTGCTAAAAACTTCTGTCTGATTTAGCTTTAACCATAGGCGGCCAAACGCCTGTTTTTCTCTTTGGTCGTCGGGTGGGTTAACGCTTTGTAGTTCCGGTTCACTGATCGGCTCACAGGCTTCAGCTGTTCTGGATGGAACGTTATTCAAGTATTGAAACAGTGATTTTTTAATCTCATCGGGGCATTTTGTATCTGATGCTTCGATGCTTATTTTCAGTTTGCCAAGCAAGGAGACAGGCAGTCTCTCTTTATGATGGTCAAGGGATTTCCAGGCGACAGCTTTGATGGCCATTCCTCTGCTGATCAGGGTAGCCAGCACATGCATAGGTATTGGGTTGAAGGGCGCGACTCCAACATCACCTTTTGCCCCGGGCTCTCTGTTTACGACTAACCCGGTTTCGAGTCCCTGGATACATACCGGGTAATCGGGTTCTGAACGCTTTTGCCAATGATCTGCTGACAAATAATAGTGTTCAGGCACCCCAGTGATTTTCAAAAAAATCCTGAACTGCTCCTCTGACCAGTTGCTAATTTCCATTTTTTCATTCTGTATTTTCAGCTGCGGCATTGGA
>NZ_JAHHPS010000041.1:0-11554 GCF_024606275.1 Endozoicomonas sp. SESOKO4
CCCATAAGAATGCACTGAATCCAAAAATCAAGTAGAGTAAGATCAGAAAACAGCCATGAGCCAAAGTGTCGCTGCTATCAAATTATAATGTGTCTCTGGATCTGAACATGCGGCACTTTCATATTAAGAAAACCGGATTTATTGACTAATGGCACTCTTAGAATTACTCCAGTCTTCACCCACTTATTTCTATCTCATCCTGCTCCTGGTCGGCCTTCTGGTTGGTAGCTTTCTCAATGTTGTTATTCTGCGCCTGCCGGTAATGATGGAACGGCAGTGGAAGCTGGAGTGTCTGGAAACACTTCACCCGGACAAGGTTCCTGCTGAGATGGAACCTTATAACCTGATCAAGCCCGACTCCACCTGTCCGAGCTGTGGCCACAAGATCCGGGCCTGGGAAAATATCCCGGTTATCAGCTATCTGTTTTTGAAAGGCCGTTGCTCTTCCTGCAAAACCTCTATTTCTGTTCGCTATCCGATCATTGAGGTAGTCTCTGCCCTGCTGACCGTTGCTGTTGGCATCTACTTTGGCGCCACGCTCCAGACGATTTTACTGTGCTGTTTAGTCTGGTCCCTACTGGCATTGAGCATGATTGACCTGGACACCCAACTGCTGCCGGACAGCATTACCTTGCCCTTACTCTGGCTGGGCCTGCTAGCCAACAGCTTTGAGTTATTGATTCCTTTAGAGGACGCGGTGCTGGGTGCTGCTGCCGGTTATCTTTCACTGTGGTCTGTTTACTGGCTATTCAAACTGCTGACGGGCAAAGAAGGTATGGGCTACGGCGACTTTAAACTACTGGGGGCACTCGGTGCCTGGATGGGTTGGCAAATGCTACCTCTGATTATTCTGCTGTCCTCACTGGTGGGAACGATTGTCGCGGTGGTGCTAATCATCCTGAAAAAGCAGGAGCGGAGCAACCCTATTCCCTTTGGGCCTTATCTGGCCGCTGCGGGCTTTATTGCCCTGCTTTGGGGAGAAACACTGGTTCAATCTTATCTGCAGATTATGGGACTGTGAGCTGAACATGAGTAAGTTGGTTATTGGCGTAACGGGCGGCATCGGCAGTGGTAAAACCGCCGTTACCGACTACTTTTCCAGTCTCGGTATTACCGTAGTGGATGCGGACCAGGCTTCAAGAGAAGTGGTGGAACCCGGTCAGCCAGCTCTGCAGAAAATTGCAGAAAGACATGGTCAGGATATTCTTACTGACGAAGGCACTCTGGACCGAAGAAAGCTCAGGGACATTATTTTTAATGACGACAGCGAACGTTTATGGCTGGAACAGTTGCTGCACCCTTTGATTCGTCATCAGATTATTCAGGAACTGGAAGCGTCCGAGTCTCCTTACACCATCATGGTTTCGCCGCTTCTGGTAGAAACAGATCAACACTTGCTCACCCAACGTATCCTGGTTGTCGATGTTCCTGAAGACACTCAGTTGGCAAGAACCATGAGCCGCGACGGCATGAGCAAAGAACAAACCCGGGCTATTATGGCGAGACAGGCTTCCCGTAAACAGAGGTTGGAGAAAGCCAGCGACGTGGTTGATAACAGCGGCTCGCTGGAGCAGCTGTTTAAACAACTGGATGAGGTTCACCAGACCTATATGGCTCTGGCAAACGCATAAGCGCGACCGGGGTAGTCCGGGTTTGTTCAGACCATCAAATACCCGGACGCCAGCCGTTGGTAATCGGGTAACGGCGGTCACGTCCAAAACCGCGGGGCGTAATACGAACCCCCACCACCGCCTGCCGACGTTTGAATTCATTAACATCAATCAGACGCAACACCCGATAGACAGTATCCCGGTCAAAGCCGGAATCGATAATGGCTTCAGCGCTTTTATCTTCTTCCACATACATTTCGATGATTCGATCCAGCTCGTCGTAGGGAGGCAGACTGTCTTCGTCTACCTGATCAGGTGCGAGTTCGGCAGAAGGTGGACGATCAATCACCCGTTGCGGAATAACATAACCCAGAGAGTTACGGTACTCGGACAACTCAAAGACAAGCGTTTTTGGTACATCTTTCAGAGCATTGTAACCACCGCACATATCGCCATAGAGCGTGGCATAGCCTACCGCCATTTCACTCTTATTGCCGGTAGTGAGGACCATGTAACCTTTCTTGTTGGAAATGGCCATCAGCATGACGCCCCGGCAACGGGACTGGAGGTTTTCTTCTGTGGTGTCTTTTCGGGTATTCTCAAACTGAGAACTCAGCATTGACATAAACGCATCAAACATCGGCTCAATAGGCATGACGGAATAATCGACACCCAGAATTTCGGCTTCTTCCCGGGCATCTTCGAGACTCATGTTTGAGGTATAGCGGAAAGGCATCATAACCGCCTGAACCCGTTCGGCGCCCAAAGCGTCGGTGGCAATGGCCAGAGTCAAGGCAGAATCAATCCCACCGGATAAACCTAACACAACCCCTTTAAAGCCATTTTTATTCACATAGTCACGAACTCCCGTGACCAGAGCATTGTAGACTCGTTCGTGCAGGCCAGGCAGCTCGGCAACGTCTTCCTGATCAAACGTCTTGTCTGCTATGTCGAAACAGGTTTTGTAGAGACCTTCGGCAAAGTAATCGGCCCTGACAGCGACCTGTCCATTGCCGTTCATGGCAAAAGAGCCACCATCAAACACCAGCTCATCCTGTCCACCCAGGAGGTTGACATAAAGCACGGGAAGACCCGTTTCTAGACAACGGTTGCGGATGGTCTGGTAACGGATAGTGTGTTTATCTTTATGAAAGGGGGAAGCGTTGAGGCTCAGAACCAGCTCCGCCCCGGCATCTGCAGCCTGCTGAGCGGATGAGGGATACCAGAGATCTTCACAGACAGTCAGAGCCAGTTTTACCCCTTTACACTCATAGACGCAGGGTTCATGTCCCGACATGAAGTAGCGCTTCTCATCGAATACCTGGTAGTTAGGCAGATGTTGTTTTGCGTATCGGGCCATCACCTGACCGTCTCTAAGGACCACTGCCTGATTTTCCAGACCATGTGCTCCCATGGCAGGTAATCCAATCACCAGATCAATACCTTTGACCACACCGAGCTTGCTGATAGCCTGCTCAATTCTCAACACCATACTGGGCCTGAGTAACAGATCTTCAGGTGGATACCCGCAGAGTGTCAGTTCAGGAAAAACCACCAGATCGGCCTGATGCTGATCACGCGCTTCTTCAGCCGATTCGATCACCCGCTGGGTGTTGCCGTCTATATCACCCACTTTGAGGTTAAGCTGGGCCATGACGATATTGAGCTTTGCTGACATTAAAAAGCCTGATCTCTTAATCTTCAATCTGTGAGCCGGCTATTTTCAACGATGTTGCAGTCAGTGTAAAACTCAAAATCTTCCTTGATTACGGGGAGGCTGCGTCAGCCACTAGAAGTCCCCCTCAAAATCAAAGTCCATATGTTCCACAGGCTCCTGAAGGAAGTCGCCCTGGATGAAATCGACACCGGTATGCCACAGCGGGGCCATCTCAACAGCACTCTCAACCTGAGGAACGATCACTTTCTGCCCCTTTTCCGATAAAGCGAGGACCATTTTCTTGAGTTCTTTACCCTGATTTTCGCTGGTTAGATCTTTAGTGAAAGAAGGATCAACCTTGACATAATCCACCGCCATTGGCGCAATGGTTTCCATAGGGTTCAAACTGCAGCCAAATTCACTCACTCCGGTACTGCAACCCAGCGCCTTGACCGCCTTGAAAAAGTCCGGAGCCTGTTTATTGAAGCGGACAATATTCTGTTCACTGATTTCCACAATCACCGACGAAGCAGGCATAGCTGCCGCCTTGAGTGCAACGCCCAACCAGGGCAAAAACTCTTTCTCCAGAATGGCATTGCCGCCAAGATGCATGAAGAGTCGGATGTTATCCTTATTCTGGGTTCTGCTCAGAAGCTCTTTTCCTGCTTCTATGACCTGCCAGCGATCGACTTTGCTCCAGAGAGCATTTTTGTCCAGCTTATTTCTAAATGTCACTGAGTCATGTTCACGACCTCTGGTATCCACCATACGCAACTGAACTTCAAAGTGCTTTTCAGAAGAACCTTTCAAACTGACCACTGGTTGATATTTCAATTTAAAATTGTCATTTTTCAGAGCCTGGCTGACCATTCCTGCCAGATGCTTCTCAACCGAACTGACCGCATTAACCTTACGTTTCTGATAGAAACAAAGTTTTCCGCCGCCTTCTTTTTGGGCCTGAATAGCAGCATGGCGAGCTCTGACCAACTGAGTATCAGGATCACTGTTGGAATCGGTCAGCATGACACTACCCAGACTCAGCCTGACCGGAAGCTCATTGCTGCCCAGTGTGACCGTCTCTTGTGTAACCGCTTTAATGACTTGATCGGCCAATTCCCGCACCGACTTTTCATCACTGGCTTTCACCAAAGCCATGATACAGTCACCGCTCCAACTGGCAGCTTGATGTTCTATTAACTCCAAACCAAGACGTGAACTGACTTCTTTATAATAGGGCTGGCTGACTCTTTTACCGCCTTTGGCATGAAGCGCACGCAGTGAATCGAGAGTAATACAAAGCAAGGCAAACTGGTCTTTACCCGCAACCACTCTCTGCATGGCAACATCCATCTGCTCTTTGAAAGCTTCTTTATCATAGAGATGGGTTTCGCTATCAAGACGGGCCACTTCGACGTCTTTATGCTCAACATCCGAGGCCTCTTCAGTTTCCTGGAGCCTAACCAGCAGACTCAGTGTATAACGTCCCTCAAAGGAAGTAGGACTGACTATAGCCCTGACAGGCACTTCATTATCCTGAACTGCCAGCAACGGACACTGAATCGCTGCCAGGGCCCGGCCACTGTCTTCGATACTGTTCAGGAAATCACCCACTTCCCTGCGATCTTTTCCCGCCACCAGATCAGTAAAGGGTTTACCGAGAAGACTGGCATTGCCATCCAGACCCACCAGCTCATTGAATGCCGGGTTTGAGTATTTAACCTGACCTTCACTGATATAGATGATGGCATCCACCTGATCGTCCAACAGGTGACGTCTCTGTTTCTCTGATTCATTCAGGGCAACGCTCATCAGTCGATGGTGACGGCGGGCGTTAAGGTCGGCAATTTCCCGATCAGAAGTCAGCAGAAGCAGTTCATCATTGTCTTGAGCAATAACACTTCTTACTCCCAGCTTGAGCCATTGCAACTGTTCTTCTTCCGGTTGTTCTGACAATACTATCGAAGGAATGTCCCTGCCCTGCTGGTCAACCCGATCAAGCACTGAACTGATCGTTAATCCCTCTGGCAGCTCGGCTGAAGAGATAATCATCAAATCCCATTTCTGATGACCAGACAGAGCTTCTTCCAGACTCTTTATAGAAGTGACATGATGAGCACGGGTCGGGTATCCGGCATCCCGATAAACATTAAGCAGTGCCTCAGCTTCTTCAGAGGAAGTATCCACTATGAGCAGCCGGATGGTATCCCTGTTTTCCTGCTCCATGACATTGACCTGATTCAACGAGAGTTTAAGGGTTATCTCATTCTTATAACTGCCATGCGGCCGAAATCATTAGCCCCCTGTCAAAAAACCATCCCTGTTTTTATCTCATTGGCTGCTTTGATAATAATTCCGCAGGTTCTCTACCCCTTCACCCGAATCATCAAAATCCACTTCTAAACTGATCAGATAAACGCTAAAAACCGGTCAGATCTCATGGGGCACTCAAACAGCCTTGAGCCCGGGGCAAAAAACAGCCCTGAGCCTGGAGAAAAAGGATTTTCATTAATTGAGCTGATGATCACTCTGTTGATCGCCGGGATTATTGTTGCCATGGGACTGCCACAACTGAGGGAAGTCTCGAACACCATTCGTTTCTCAAACATTCAGCAAAACCTCCTTTCAAACCTGCTCTACGCCCGCAGTGAAGCCGTTAAAACCGGCAGCAATACCATCGCCTGTGCATCCACTGACGGGACTACTTGCGCAGCAGATCCAACCCTTTGGAGTCAAGGCTGGGTCATTTTCACCGATGAAAACAGTAACGGCGTATTTGACGCAGGAGTCGATACCTTGAGACGCTCACAGACAATAGAATCTATCGCCTCAATTACCTGGAGTAACAGCACGCCAATCGTGTTTCAGGGAGATGGCACCGTCAACAACACCAGTTCAGGCAACTTTCTTATTTGCGACAGTCTGACAACATCGAAGATCGCCAGAGGTGTTACCATTAACCTGTCTGGTAGAGTACGCTCCGCCAACTCAGTGGTTTGTCCATGAATTCAGGACGTTCCCAAGCAGGCATGACCCTGGTAGAAGTTCTGATCACAGTCGTCATTCTGGCTTCTGGCCTCTTAGGTATGGCCGCTTTACAGACCCGAAGCATCAGTTACAACAACATTGCCTATCTCAATTCCCTATCCAACATCCTTGCCTACGACATGCTCGACAGGATCAAAGCCAACCCGGTCTACGCACTTAACGGGCCCGGTTATTCGGCCAGTGTCGGCAATGCGCCCGCTGCTTATCCTAATGATTGCGACACCGCAGATTGCACACCCGCTGAGTTAGCCCGTTATGACATTGCGCAATGGAAGTTCATTCTGGACGCCCAGCTCCCCGATTCAGACGGTTCAATTGTCAAAACCGATGTACCAGAGGGCCGGAACTACACCATCACGATCTTCTTTGATGACAGCAAAGGACAGCAGACCCGCCGCCAGGTGATTCTCAGGAGCACTCTATAAATCATGAACCACATCAAGCAGAAGGGACTCAGCCTGATTGAACTGATGATTGCCATGTTATTGGGCATTTTGATCATTGCCTCAGTCACTCAGGTCTTTCTGAGCAGCAATAATTCCAATCGATTGAACTTTCAGCTGGGACTGATGCAGGAAGCAGCACGAATTGCCGTAAGCTCCATTTCGAGTGACGTCCGTGTAGCAGGATACACAGGCTGCAATAGAGAAACTTCTATTGGAAATGCCCTGCTTCAAAATAGTGCCAGCCATGAATGGCTCACCGCTGAACAACCTATTCAGGGATTGAACCTTTCTGACACCCGGTCAAAGATGGACGCTCAGGCCACCTCGGAAAGCCTGCTGATCTTTAAGGTTAATCCCGACATTGTTTTCTCCGTAACCCACCATGACACCTCCACATCGACTCTGACACTGGACCGCAACATCGGCTCAACCCTGTCAGTAGGCCATGCTGCTGCCATCACCCGTCAAGACTGTTCTCAGGTAGCTCTGATAGCCCTGAGTTCCATCAGTGGCAGCACAGTCACCCATACCACCAGCGGTGGCGGCGATTTCAGCAATTGTGTCAATCAACTCAAGGGCAGCTTTCGTTGTTATGATGGTTCAACCCCTACCGGCGCTCTGTCATTTAACCCGGGTTATCTGAAGCCGCTGGAATCTGTGAGTTATTTTGTAAAAC
Source organism: Endozoicomonas sp. SESOKO4 (assembly GCF_024606275.1). Lineage (NCBI taxonomy): Bacteria > Pseudomonadati > Pseudomonadota > Gammaproteobacteria > Oceanospirillales > Endozoicomonadaceae > Endozoicomonas > Endozoicomonas sp. SESOKO4. The sequence goes on from NZ_JAHHPS010000041.1 coordinate 7,435, forward strand.
CGGATAACGGACTGCCGACCCTGTTCAGAAAAGAAGCAGGCAACCCCACAGCGCTGGCCATCGTGGATGGTATTGAAGATATTCGAATTCATTATGGTCTGGATACCGATAACGATGGGGTTGCTAACCGCTATATCAGTGCCGGTGATCGAAGTTTTCGCCATGCTGACTGGCTACAGGCCACCTCCATCCGCATTCATCTGCTGACGCGCAGTGAAACAGAAATTCTCCCTGCTCCGGCACCTTCACCGGCGCCCCCAAGAACCTATCTTTTTGATGGTGTACAGGTTGCTCAGTCGGATCGTTTTTTGCGAAAGGAATACGTCATGACCATGGCCTTAAGAAACAGAGGGGAATCATGAGCCGCATCAGAAGACATCATGATGAAAACGGGAGCGCTCTGCTCTACACCATGATCTTTCTTACCCTGATGGTGATGGCAACCCTGACAGCAGTGCAATTCTCAAGCCTTGAGCAGAGAATGTCAGCCAGCTACCGGACTCATCAGGCCGCTTTCGTCGCTGCGGAAACCGTTCTGCTGGAGGCCGAACGCTGTATCAAAAATCAAAACAGTTGTAATGACATCAACACATTCGCCGGTGATTGCAGTAACGGCCTCTGCTTCAGTGGCTCTGACCGCAACAGTATTATCAGCTGTCGGGCCGGACATGCCCGTCCCTGGGAGAGCGCCGCGCTCTGGAAAGACCCCGGCAAAACCATTGCCGCCACCACCATGCCTTCAGGAAGCTCTGCCCGCTATATTTTAGAATTTCTCTGCTATGTTCCAAGAACCCTGTTTGGGGTCAGCCCCAATCCTGCCAACCCTTCTGACTGGTCAAAGCTTTATCGTGTAACCGTGCTCGCTTCAGTCGATAACCTCAATAGTCAGGTCATGTTACAGTCTACCTACAAACGGTGAGTTAACTTCGCATAAAAGGATTTTCACAGTGTTCGTGTCAAAAGGGATCAGCCTGTCTGCATTTTTTTCAGCCAGAAAACAGTTCTCACACAGGCTTTGGCTAACAATCTGTTTACTGACATGCTTGCTACAAGCATTGAGCTCGCAACAGGCCATTGCAGCCTCCTCGGACTATGCTGCAACTCCCAGTCAGGGAACCACCAGCTCCCCCCCTCTGGTGCTCTTTGCGCTCTCCTTTGATCACGAACTTTTCAAAAAAGCCTACAGCGACTACACGGATGTAGACGGTGATGGCTTAATAGATACCACCTACAAAGACACCATTGATTACTATGGATATTTTGAATCAGACTGGTGCTACACCTACAGCAGCAGTCGTTTTCAACCTTCTGTAAGAGCAACAGGAGCCAATGGCCATAGCTGCACCACGTCAGGCGCACCCTGGAGTGGTAACTTTTTAAACTGGGTGACAATGTCCCGGATCGACCTGATCCGTAAGGTGCTCTACGGCGGAATGAGAGTGACCGATACCACTGGCTTGACTACCCTGGAAAGGGCAGAAATCCCCTACGACTTCCATGCATTCAGCAAGATCTATACGGGAGGGGATGTCAATGACTTCACGCCTTACACTTCCAGCATTACTCTCTGTAATCTGAACCAGAGTCAGAACGGTGCTCCCCTGTTGAGAGTCAGAAGCAGCAATGACCCAAACTGGGCGGGTTTAAACCGGGTTCGCTGTCAGGGCTCATCGGATGCCGATTACAACGTCAGGGTCGATGTCTGTCACAGTGGCTCAACCGATAGTGGCTGCCAGACCTATGGCAGCTCAAAAAAACCGGTGGGACTGATTCAAACCTATCAGGACCAGGTAAAGTTTGGACTCATTACCGGCAGCTATGACGGCAATACTCAGGGCGGAGTCATACGCAAGAATATTTCTTTCGCCAGCGATGAAGTCAATCAGAGCACAGGGCAGTTTATAAACAATTCTGGCATGGTGGCTACCGTCAACCGTTTCAGAATTTCGGAATACAGTTACACCGACCAGAAATATAATTGCAGCTCTGGCAGCCCGGTGAATTGTAAAGACTGGGGCAATCCCATGTCAGAAATCTACCTGGAAGCGCTCCGCTACTTTGCAGGGGAATCCGGACCTTCTACCGATTACAGTGTGAGTTCGGACCTGGGATTACCAAAACCCGGTTGGCAGGATCCATTTACGGTTGATAGCCGCTGTGCCAACTGCGCCATTATTGTGTTATCGACAGGACAGAACTCCTACGATAGCGATGACTACAGCAATATTAGCGATATACTCTCGTCCGGGATCCCACAACTAGACCGGTTAACCAATGATGTCGGTAACCTTGAACCTGGTCTTTCGTTTCCCGGCTCCTTCATCATCGGCAGTAACGGCAGCAGTGGCATCCGACAGTGCGAACCCAAAAACCTGAATGGCCTGTCTGATGCCCGGGGTATTTGTCCTGAAGTTCCGCACTATGAAGGCAGCTATTATATGGCCGGTCTGGCACACTACGCGCGAACCCACGACCTGAGATCAAACCTGGCGGGCAACCAGACGGTTACCACTTATACTGTTGAACTGGCTCAGACAGTTCCGACACTGACCTTTGGTGTTCCTGACGGCCTCGGCAACCGCAAAACTGTGTCACTGACCCCAATCTGCCAGACCATTGACTATGCAGATGGTTTTGACGAAACACTCTATCGCCCCTGCCGTCATCTGGACCAGACGGTAGAGAGCTTTACCCTGGACAGTTCAGGCCTGCTTGACAGCATTACCTTGCGCTTAGGCTGGGCCGATGAAACCTTTGGCGGAGATGGTGATACCGACTCCGAAGCCTCTTATACCATCACCACATCCACCAATAATCTGAGCGTGCGTCTGTTTGACCCGTCATTCAATGGCTCCAACAGTTTCAGGTATGGCTACTCCATATCGGGGGTCCAGAATTATAGCGGTATGGTTCTGGATGCCGAATACAACTCCGATTACATTAACAACACCCCTAAGTTAAACCAGAGCTACGATGATGGTGACAGTGAGTCGGCATTATTGATGCGAACCTGCAGAGAGTCAGACCGCATAGCCACAGGCGGCAACGGGCCCTCATGCCTCAGTAACACTGGCACAGAGTTAACCCCTACCGATGTCACCAAAAATTTCACGCCAAACGCGACTGTTTCCAATCGTTTGCCAAAACCTTTATTTATGGCAGCAAAGTACGGTGGCTTTAACGACCTTGATAACGATGGCACGCCTAATCATGACGCCAACGGTGACAACATTCCTGACGCCGATGACAAGGAGTGGGACAACCGCAACAACCTGACAGGCTCTCTGGATCCGGATGGTATTCCTGATAATTACTTTGTCGTCAGCAACCCTGCCCGACTGGGTCAACAGCTGGGAAAGATACTTGAGGATATCGCCAGCCGCATCTCTTCCGGTGCCAGTGCTGCCCTGGTGGCTAACAGTGCCAGCGGTGTGAGCTCAGCCATCCAGGGGCTGTTTCTTCCCGAAGTGACCGTCAATAACATTGATATCAGTTGGGTTGGGCTGGTTCACAGTTTGTTTGTTGATGCCAAAGGTCACTTCCGTGAGGACACCAATGGGAACCGCACCCTCGATGACTATGCAACCGACCGGATAGTGACCCTGTCTTTCGACCCCATCAGTAATTCCACTGTCATTCAGCGATATACCTCTTCCGACAACGGCGTGACACTGACAGCAGATGGCGGCAGAGTGGATTTGACCGATCTGAAACCCGTCTGGGATGCCCGTAAACGCTTGATGGAAGTCAGCAACGTTACCAGTCAAAGAAACTATACGGCGCTGACCAATACTGGCCGTCACATTCTCACCTGGCTGGATGCCAATAATAATGGCAATGTTGATAGCGGTGAGGAACAACCGTTCGTCTCTGCCACCTTCACAGGCAACAACAGTGGCTATCTGGGTGTGAATGCGTCGGAGTCGGACAAACTGGTGAAGTACATTCGCGGCGAAGATCAGCCGGGTTACCGCTCCCGCTCTGTAGACATCGATAATGATGGCGATATGGAAGTCTGGCGCCTGGGCGACATCATTCATTCCAACCCCGTCGTCGTCTCCAAACCGGAAGGGTATTACTCTGACAGCAAACCCTTCAACAGCAATGACTCAACTTTTAT
>NZ_JAHHPS010000425.1:0-3196 GCF_024606275.1 Endozoicomonas sp. SESOKO4
GGGTTTTGGCCTGATAACGCCCTATGCTGTAACCTTTTGAACGCAGGACTTTCGCCATTCGACGACTTCCATAAGAGTCACCTGATTGAGCAAAAATCTCTCGGGCATCTGCCTCCAGGCGAAACATCTCCGGGTCAATCTGTTGATTTTTTGCCTGTTGTTTATTCCATTCGTAGAAGCTGCTGCGACTAACTTTTAGTGCTTTGCATAGCGTTACGACAGGATAGGCCTTCCTCTCCCGCTGTATGAAGGCGTATCTTACAGCTGGTCTTTCGCAAAGAAGGCCATGGCTTTTTTTAAGATTTCCTGTTCCATTTTCAGCTGTTTTTTTTCAGCTTCAAGCTCTTTGATTCTCTGCTGTTCAGTCGTCAGGGCCTGATGGCCTTTGCCGGGGAAAGCCAGCTCTTTCTTCTCTTCACTGAGTCGAACCCAACGACGGAGGTTAGTCGCACAAATTCCTAGACTTCTGGCGACTGCTGTAGGCGACTGAGCTTGTTCAGTAACCAGTTTTACAGCTTTGAGTTTGAATTCCTGAGAATAATGTTTTCGCGTTGCCATTATGAACCTCGTTACTGGTTGCACTATTGTGCTTAACGAGGTGTCCGGTGTCATTAGACCACTTCAAAGTTACCTGGCTTGTGCACTGGGACACCGGGCCTGCATACAGGGTTACAGTGTCCGCTATTACCGACTCTCGCGCTTACTGGAAGAGCTGAGCCTTGCCCATGGTGATGGCAGCTACAGCAGGCAACTCAAGCAACTGGCGAAGGTGGATTTGTTGATACTGGATGACTGGGGGCTGGAACCTCTGACCCAGCAGCAACGCAACGATTTACTGGAAGTGATGGATGACCGTCACGAACAAAGTTCAACGTTGGTTACCAGCCAGCTACCGACCCGGCAATGGCATGGCAGCATCGGTGATGAGACTATGGCAGACGCCATTCTGGATCGCCTGATGCACAACGCCCACAGGATTACGCTGAAAGGGGAATCCATGCGCAAGAAGCTGGGAAAACTGGAAACACTTGAACACTTGGACTAAAAATCAGACTGGGTGATGCGTAGGAGATCCAGGGTGTTCAAATGAACTAGAATAGGTGTTCAAGCTGACCAGAATATGCAGGAGACGGAGGCGATGTTGGTTCTGATACTGTTTCCGATTGGCCGCTGTTGAATGCACTGCTCAATACCGCCGGCGACGCTACCTGGGTTTCTTTGCACCACGGTGGGGGAGTCGGCATGGGCTTCAGTCAACACGCAGGAGTTGTTATTGTCGCTGATGGTACTGAAGCCGCTGAAATGCGTCTGGGTCGTATTCTGCGTAACGACCCCGGAACGGGTGTTATGCGTCATGCTGATGCGGGTTACGACATCGCTATTAAATGTGCTGAGGAGCAAGGTCTGGATCTGCCTATGCTGAAGGCTTGAATTGTAATTTAAAGGCTAACCAAGACCCGATGCCGGATGGTTTTCGGTCTCGGCTTTTGTTTGTGTCAGGGTAGTTGCTGCCTCTTTTGATTTTTCCTAACTAAACAGGGGGCGGTCAGAGAGCGATCAATGGCTCCGGAATACCCAACCCACCTGCACTAGCTGTATTGCACACAGTATTTGAAACTAGGCAGTTCTTTTCTGACTGCCCCTAGCCAAAAGGTAATCAAGAGCAGCAGTAATGCTATACCCCACAGGGGTTTTAGTGCCGGATAGTCGTATAATATTGCTGTATACGTTATCTTTTACTGCCCTGTCTGGGATTTCACTTGCGTGAGCCAAGATACGTAGTACCGTATCAATATCCTCACCATTAGTAGTCATTTTTCGTAGTAGATAACCAATAACATATTCAGCACCTTTTACTTTTCTATTAATGAGGAAGTTCTCAATCAAGGTCAAAACAATTCTGAGATTCTGAACTGATGTATTTGGTGCTGGAATAACCCTGTTCAGCATGTAATCACAGTAATCTGAGCTGTAGTCCTGGTCTATGATCCAGTTCAGCACTTTTACAGGTGTTTCGTTGGGTAATAAAAAGCCAATTCCCAAATTCATGAAGTGCCTTGAGAAAACATCCTCAGTAATAAAGCCTGATTCCATTCTGTACTGCATAAGCTGAACAGTACTGATAGAAATAATTCCCAGTCTCTTCGCAAAATTCTGCAAGTTCGGGTCATCACTGACGTAAAAGAGCTCATTGTAGCCATAGCAGGCAAGTAATGAGTCTTTTGTGGACACCTCTAATGCCTGAAGGACTCTTCTATCATCTCCTTCTGGTAGCTCTAATGCAGGGACACTATCAATTTCCTGTATATTCCCCTGATCTATTTGACTATGAATCTCGTCACATAGCTCTAACCATTGCTTATATAAATCATCATTGTGTTCATGACGGACAGGTGCAGTCGCATTTAAGTCCCAGCATACAGTTCCTGCACTTGTAGCCTTCGCTTGGTTCCGTTCTTTCTCATAATGGACTTCTCTGGCACATGAAGGGACTACAGCTACTTCATCCCATAACGAACTCACTACTGCAGGTTCTTTGGTGAGGAATACAAGAGAGCTTAATGCACTAAGGTCAAGTACAGCGTGCTTCATGGCTGAAATACTCTGCAAAGAAGACAAATCCATGTTGGTGGTCACACTTATTCTTGACTCATACTCACTTACTAGCAGGTGCAACCAACCACTAAGAGCTGGTGCTTGATAACTCATTGCTGTTAGGGCAGGTATATGGCTGTTAAACACAAAGCCCTCAACCATTTTAACACTCTCAGCATTATTCTTCAGTTCTGCAAAAAGGTTGTCAAACTGACTATCACTGTTTTCAGATACGTCTATCTTCCTGATGGCAGCAGATTTTCTCCTCTTGGGAAGCTCGCTATGTGCATATCTATACGCCCATAGGTAAGGGGTGTTTATCTCAGAAATAGTTTTATCTTTACCATCGAATAGAACTACGTCGTTTACTTTCTTACCCAGTAACTCTGATGCAACTTCATCTTCAGTAGAGTACAAGTCCGGTGCACGTGATGTATCAAAGTATTCATTGTCTATAAGTACGCCGCTGCCATCATTAAACAGAACATAGCTTTTGTCTTGAACTTCAGCGTACTCCTGCCAGTCCAGCGCATTGTCAGTTGATAAGTAGTTGAAGATAGCAAACAGATAGGCCTTCAAAACATACTGGCTTCAGGTATAC
>NZ_JAHHPS010000426.1:0-38464 GCF_024606275.1 Endozoicomonas sp. SESOKO4
CGCCCCCATGGGAATCCCCCACTGATTTCTTGAATCAGTGGGGGAGGATGTCAATAACCTGTAAATAAAACATGTTAACGCTATGCTCTAATGAAGCTTTCATGGTCGGGGGTTGTCGCAAAAGTTTGTGAAACAATCTCGTTAGGCTGGGGAGTACAGGTAATGCCTTACACTTTGCTATCTTTTATCTTCATATTATTTGCGTTGATGGTTGCCTGGTTCAATCGAAAGTGGGGAATCGTTTGCTTCAGCATTTCTCTTGTTCTGATTGCATTGGTTTTTATTCATCATATTTCTGAGCACTTGGAAATTTATCTTTAGAAGTTTGGCGGGTCTAATCATGAACTCATGCAGAGAGATCAATGATTTTGTGAAGTTTGCCAGTGTTTTTGAATTGATAGTCATCTGTCTTCTTCTGGTTGCTGCTTTCTGGTTTCAGTTTGTGATGGGCGAATTACCCTGTCCTCTCTGCATATTGCAGCGGCAGGGAATTTTAGTGATAGCCTCAGGGTTCCTGCTCAATATGAGGTACCACGTTCGACCCGGTCATTACAGTTTGTCGCTGCTAGCGGCTGTCTTGACTAGCTTTATTGCTCTGAGGCAAATTGCACTGCATGTGAACAATCCTCAAGGATATGGTTCGGCTTTGCTGGGACTGCATATGTATACTTGGTTGTATATTCTGTGCTCTGCTTTAATCGTATATATCGCACTGGTCATAGGTTATTCCAGACAGTTTGAATTGCACGCTTATGAGGACGAAGTCTCAGAAGCGAAAAACCCCGAAATCAGATGGTTTTCCCATTTTGCCTTTGCGCTTCTGGTGTTCCTGACTGTGGCTAATATCGTTTCAATTTTCTTTGAGTGCGGGCTTGAGCAGTGCCCGGACAATCCGGTGCGTTATATCCTCTGAGCTTTGGCCATGAGATGGAGTGCGATTGTCCTCGGGATAAACATCTGGGGTGACAAACACCCGGGTCGTGAATGACAGGTCACGATAGGGCGGGTTAGGGTAGATCAGCTCGACAAAGCTGGCTTTCCAACCTTTTTCGGGGGCTTTCAATGCGACATCTGCCCGACAGCTTTCACGACAACGGAATGTGAGTGTTTCAGATTTAAACTGGCTGACCTTTGGGTTGTCTGAAGTGGTTCGGAAATCTCTGGCTTCAGGATTTGTTGCAGTCCACAGTTTCATGGCTTTGGGAGGCATTGAGGCTTCGACTTTCAGGTTTAGTTTAGAGACATCCCAGCTGATCTTGGGCATGGGGCGATCTTTAATGATGGCTCCGTAAAAGGATTCGATGCTTTCACTCACCAGTGTTTGATCCATTCTGAGAATGTAATGCCTCAGGTCTGGAAGGAATCTCAGCCATTTTTCGCCTTTCAGGTCATCGAAGTAAAAGCGGCTGGAGTCGGGTAAGAAAAAATCATCGCCGGTGGCATTAATGATGTACTTCGGCATGGTTAGCAGAGGGAGGTAGGAATAGGGGTCGACCACCTCCATTAGCTGAGTCATAGGCTGGGTGCCGATTGTGTGCATCAGAGAGTAATAGTCTTTGACAGCCGGAGCCCAGCGTTGGTAACTATTGAAGTGGTGTCGCATACTCTCTTGCAGATTAAGAACATCGATGACCATGGGTATGATGGCTGACACTCTGTTATCCATTGCTGCGGTCAGCCAGACTGTCCAGCCTCGTTTTGATCCTCCGGCTAATACAAAATGCTCAATTTTAATGTGCTTCTCTTTCATCAGTGCCTGAATCGTATCCATGGCCCGAATGGAAGCCCTGACCATGGGTAATCGGAGTGGCCAGTTATAGTTTTTCCCCGGGTTATCAATGAACTTTTGCCAGCTATAGGCCATCAGGCCATCTTCCTTGAGCGGTTTGCCATCACCAAATCGCAAGAACTGGTTTGGAATGTCTTTCAGATCAACGACGATCGACCGGGTTCTGGCGGCTATATGAGAAAATTGCAGGGCATCAGTGCTCCTCTTGTTTCTATCGGGCTGATCTTCGGGCCAATGGATGATGCCGCCATTGATAAAGAGTAGAGCAGTGGTGGAGCTGACTTTTTCCGGTATATACACCTTGATCCGATGCTCCCAGACCGGATCAGAGACTTTATCCTGTTCTCCGATAGTCCAGCGCAGAGACTTCATACGGACAGGGTAGACTTTGACCTTCAGCTTCTTTCCATCCAGCTCGACGCGCTCTTCAGTCGCAGCTGCAGCACTCCATTGATAATTCTTATCTTCTTGTTTCAGGTAACAGGGCAGTACGTCACGAAAGTGTTTGCCAAGGTAAGAGGGGTTACAGTTGTCAGGAGAGACTTTCAGGTGATCTCTGGCATGAGCCTGATGCTTTAGAAGCATCAGGCATAAGCAGAACAATGCCAGTAAGCCAGCCTGAAAACTGGAGACGAATTCTTGTTCTTTTGCCATTTTGTTACTCTTTTTTTTGCAATTTCATTGCAGTTCACAGGGGTGTTAAATCAGGGCTTCCTGCTGCCAGCGTTAACATGAAGTCTTTCAGCTTTAATTCATGATCTCTCTGGAGTCTCGCCTTGGTATTACTGCCGACAAACTTATTGCAGGCTTCTGAATCAAGATTCAGGCAGGCCGAAACTCTTTTTTGATATCGAGTGTGGTCTTCAGCCTTTACCCAAAGGCTCTGACCGGGCAGAAAACTGTACTCCAGACTGTTGCGTGCGAACTCAATAATCTGATCAAAGGACAGGAGAGCGCCGTCGCTGGATTGATTAGGGCTGAAGCCATAGACGGCTTCTACAAACTGACTGGTCAAATCGACTTTTAGAATCCCCGGATCGTCAGTAGCCAGCGCCACTGCAACATTGCTATTGACATAAACAGGAAAGGGGTGTCCGCTGTTGGGCCCGATATCATTCAATCGCTGGTCGCTGGTGAAAGGAATTTCAACAGCAATGTCATTATCCAGCATGGTTTTGAGCAGCTCAGCACTGCAGTTGACGTATTCTTCATTGCCGGAGCTGGACTGCTTCAGGCAGTCCTGTGCCATTAGGCTGATCCCGTGGCCTATGCGTTTGGGCTGAACGATATTAATAGCGTCTGCCAAGGTGGTTCGGTAGTAAAAATCTTCGACTGTGGCTTTGACCAGTTCTCCTGCATGCAGGCTAATATGCTCTTTCACCAGAGGGTATTTTTTGTGGTTTTTAAGAAAACTCAGCATTTTCATATGGCTGAGGTAATCGTTCAGTGCCGTATCATTATTTTCAGCGCCGTCTATGTTGATGCCCAGCACTTGAGGATCGCTGCCAGAGAGACTCAATTGAGCCAGTTCAAAGGCAAAGATCATCTGGGCGTAAACCCGGGGCAGGGGATCGGTCCGGTGAATTTCGTGTAGAAACCGAACGGTGACAGAACAGGCAGGTTGAGAGGGGCTATGAGAGCAGTTCAAGTGGTCGTCAGAATCTTTCAAGGCATCGGCTACCTCTTTGGCAGCTGCCTTTAACTGGGTTTGAAAATCGGGCTGGGCACTCAGTCTGGTACGAAAGTCTTCCAGACTTTTGGAACTGTCCGGGTCCGGTGCGGGCAGGTTGGTGATGAGGGAAAACAACTTGTCAGGCCCGTTCGCTTCATTCCAGTAGATAGTTGATTCAATGTAAGAAAGTCCATCAACAGCGGCCTTTTTACGTATAAGTGAAATGAAACGGGCATCTATTCCATCGAATAAGGCTTTCACGATAGCAAAGTAGTCGAAGAAATGCTTGTCACGGATCTCAAGCGTATCGTTGCTGTCGGCAAGCGTTAGCTGCCTGATCAGAGCTGCACGGTTTTCTTCATTACTGACGTATGCGCTCAAGGACTGTGCACAGCAATCACACGGGGCCATGTGATGGTCCTTATAAATGCAAAACTTTCGTTCTATCGCGATATCAATGATTTCTTCGGGCTCGATGGCCCCCATCAGGTGATGATGGAGATCGCCGCCTTTGGGCAGTCGATTCATAAACGCCTGAAGTTCCGGACGGTTGTTACGAATACTCTCCATGAAATCACTGGTTCGCTTATGGCCCTTGGTAAACCCGGAAATCTCATACTCAGAGGATGAAAAACTGGTGTTGGCAGTTAAGAGCATCATCACCAGAGCAAATCGAAGAAGAATATCTGAAGTCATAATTGATCAATAGTCACTGTTGAGGATTACAGTATAGATATATTTTAAGTGCTCATTTCTGATTCGGGTGAGGTCTGCTTGTAGCTGTGTGCATCCTTTCCTGATTAGCCACCATGAAGCAGAAAAAAGAGTTACTATAGCCACGCAAGTTATCTTCCAAGGTTTCGCTTATGACATTAAAAGCCCCTGCTATACTCCTGCTGGTTCTGTTACTGGGTGGTTGCTCCACGCTGGGCTGGAAAGCGGGGCATATGGCCAAAATTAAGTTTGATCTCAATGAACTCAACAAGGAGGGTCTGCGAGGCTCAGGTGATAACTTGACAGCGGTGTCTTATGAATTCTGTATTCCGGACAAGATTGAGTACGTTGATCAGGTCATGGCGATTGATCCAACGCTGGTTGTTTACCGGGCGTCGCCGGGAAAAATACAGTGCCGATCAGCAGAGTATCTGGCAGTTGGTGACACCCATCAGCTGGATTTTTATGAAGTTCTGAGAAAACTGGCAGAGCTGGATTATGTAAAGATTATTCAGGAAGCGACGTTTGAGTAAGTGTAAAGGGCCCAATTTGGCTGGTCAGCTGGCAACAGAAGAAGAAAATCTTCTGGTCAGAAACCCGTTATTGCGAATCTTCTATCAGGGATTGGCATTGCTTTGCATTGTTCTCGGCATCATTGGTGCCGTGCTGCCCCTCATGCCAACGACCGTGTTTCTGTTGCTGGCAGTGTGGCTCAGCGTTCGGTCTTCACCCAAATTGAATCGGTGGTTGCTGGAGCATCCAAGGTTTGGTCCGGCCCTGAAAGAGTACCTGCATGACAGGGCGCTCTCACCCAAAATAGGGTGTCGGGCTCTGGCGCTCCTGTGGCTGGGCATAGGGATTTCAGTCTGGCTGGTTCCTCAGGTTTTTCTGAAAGTGTTGTTGGGGCTGATTGCTCTGGCGGTGAGCATTTATCTTTGGATACTGATGCGCAGATATCAACAACAGTGAGTCAATGTAACAATGACCTTCAAAAACATGCCACGGCCAAGGAGGGTGTCGCAAAAGTGCTGCGCTTCGCTGATACCGCGTTAAAAAGTGGCTCAAAATGCTCATTTACTCGCTGTAAACTGCGCTTTTTCGCCACTTTTTGCCTTGTCACAGCTTTGCTCGCTACTTTAGCGACACCCTCTAAGAAGAGGGGAACAGGTCGTTCTGGTAGCCAGTTCCTGATCAGGGCTCTGACTATAGTAAAGGGAAGTAATAAGTCAGGGCATTATCATGGAGTTGAGAAAATGGGTACTTGGCGCCGCTATTTTGCTGATTCCGATTGCAGGATACGCAAAGCCAATTTACAAGTGTCAGGTTAATGGCGATGTGGTCTTTACAGAAGAGAAGTGTGACAGCAATGCCAAACCAATTGAGCTCAAGGGGTTGGCGGCACCGCTTGAGCCATTTGATATCGATAAGTTGCGGGGGATGGACGAAAAGTTACGCGTCCAGATGATCGAAGATCGCATTGCTCTGAGGCAGAAGCGGATTCGGACCTATCGTAATCGTATGCAGAGCGAGCTGAAAAAACTTCAGGGAAAAATCAATAAAAAGACCCTGGAGAACAAGAGCCTGCCCCGCAACAGTGTTCAGGAAAAAGAGCTCAATACTCAACTGAAGTCTATTGCAGACAATGTTGAGCTGGATACCAGGGGAACCCTGTCTGATCAGATGAATGCGGTTGTAGTCCGTTATAAAACCCTGATTGAAGCGGAACAATTTCAAATTGAACTGTTGTTGCAGGAGCTCAGGGTTAACCAGATGATGCATCAGAACACCTCCCGGAATCCCTGAAATTTCTTGTAAATTCACTTGCAAGCTCTGGGTACCGGGTTCACTATTCACTCCGATGAAAATCGTCAAAAATGTGCTTGATGCCGGTACTCTTTTAGGGGAATGTCCCCGCTGGCATGAGCCCACGTCTACCCTCTACTGGGTTGATATCACCGGAAAGTCTCTCAACAGCTGGCAACCAGAATCCGGCGCCCGGCAGTCGTTGAGTCTGCCTGAAGAAATAGGCTGTTTTGTGTTCAGGGCGTCTCATGGGCTGGTAGCGGCCTTGCGTTCCGGCTTTGTATTTCTGGATTCCATTGAGTCGGGTCGAATAACTCCTATTTGTGACCCGGAGTCTGATAAACCTCACAATCGCTTGAATGATGGTCGTTGCGATGCTTTGGGGAGGTTCTGGGTGGGATCTGTTTATCCACCGAAAGACAAGTCGGATGCCTGGATCTACATGCTGAATAATCAGCTGGATTGCCAAAGAAAGGCAGGGCCATTTTTAACCAGTAACGGCATCGCTTTCAGTCCGGATAATCGAACGATCTACTATGCGGATTCACCTGAGCAGATTATTTACGCCTGCGACTTTGATCTTGAAAGAGCAGTGTTGAGCAATCGCAGGGTGTTTCATCGATTCCCCGCTGGAAAGGGACGTCCGGATGGTTGTGCTGTCGATGAAGAAGGTTGTTACTGGACAGCACTCTTCGCTGGCGGAGCAGTTGTCAGATTATCGCCCGGCGGGGTTCTTTTGGAGACCATAAGCTTACCCGTTAAATATCCAACCATGGTCGCTTTTGGTGGTGATGATTATTCAACATTGTACATCACCAGTTGCCGTCAGGCCTGTTCTGATGAGGAGCTGGAGTTGTATCCTGAGTCAGGCTCTATTTTTGCTGTAAAGACTGGAGTCAGGGGGCTGAAAGAAAATCGGTTTGCCGTTTAGCAAAATCATCAGTCAGAAAAGTTTCTTTTACTGATAACCACCGCTTCAGTGTCTGTTAATTTCTAATAGAATCAGAATTCCTCATAGTCCCATTCGTGTATTTTCCTGTGCAGATTTGTTGTTGATTGATCCATGGCAGTTTTAGTCGAGGAATGAATCGCTATAGTGCGCCGTGAAAACCTTTGCGCAAACCTTTTACTGAATCTTGGGAGACAACAGTCAATGTGAGCCCGATGGCCATAAGCTTTCTTTTGAGAAAGGCTCGTTGAAACAACGAACGGTAGCCAGTATGAAAAAGACCGGACTTCTCAGCTCAAAGCTTTCCGGGGCCAACCTGGCTATTCCTGAAGGTCAGCCCGGCTCTCATCCGGCATTGCTATCACGGTCTGACAAGATAAGGTCGGTGAATATCCTAGGCTCTTTGCCCGCCAAAGAAACGCTGCAATGGCAGGGTGAAAATAGAGTGATGCTGGTCTGAAAGTAAGTTGTAGCCGCTTGAAAACAGAGTTCCTTTCCTGCTTACATTCATTGAAAACAAGGTCTAAGAGTTCCTCTCTTTGTCAAGCAACGGGCTACTATTTTAAATGACGGTTCCTTAATGATGTCTGTCGTTAATGGCATGAGTCATCCGGTCAATGAGGCTGCTTTGAAGGATGGTTTCGCGCACAGTAGCAGAGTTCCAAAGTCAGACGATAGCTCTCCACTGTTGAAATCTGCCCGAATGTTTTTTCATGTGAGGGGTGAAAACGAAGCTATCCTTAACACGCCTGACTCTCCTAAGGTTTAAGAAGTACAAACTCATGAATTACACAAAATTCTTTAAAAGGCTTCTACTGCTCATGCTGTCGTGTTTCGTAGGGATGCAAGTGGCTAATGCGGAGCTTAACAGTCACGCCAACGAACACGCCGGCATCCCTTCGTCTGTGTATAGTGCTAACTGCCCCTATAACCAGATATGCACTGGCGATATCGTGCTGATTAGCATGGCTGATTTCAGTGCGTATAGGGATATTACCATGCTCCGGACCATGGTTTTTGTTGCGAAGGACGCATATAACCTGTCAAAAGGTTACTCTCAGGTGGCTAGCATCGGACCATTTTTAAATGGTTTTTACTATCGGGTAAAACCCAGTAAGACTTATTACTTCAGTGCTACCTACTACTATAGAGAATCAGGTGGTCACGTGGAACACGTCACCCGGGATTTCTATTTTAAATCCAGAAATGATGCCCATAATCCGGGCGGATACGGCGAGGATGGACCTATATACGCAGGTGAGCCTGAACTCATAGGGCTTCCGTCGATACCAAAATGCCATCGTGAAACAGCAGGGGAATTCTGTACCAACCAGGTAGTTCACATCTTCTGGAATAATGATCGAGGCCCGGGCAAACGCATACAAGACATTGACCTTTTCATTGATGACCAACACGTCAAACACGAGCATGGATCCTATTATAAAGATGGAGGCAATTTCCATGACTTCTACTACGTACTCCCTGCTTCGAAATACAATGGAGCACCGGTAAGTTTCCTTGTTAAGTGGCAAGTCTTGAACACGGATGAAACCTCTCACTTTGAAAGCTCGCAAACATTGGTAAGCAAATATACGCCAGAATGGGCCTCTGCATGTCGGCTACATGACTATTGGCTAAGATGTCAAGATCGTTCATCTGGTCGCTAGGAGTCTGTAAGCGTCCGTTGATAGAGCAGGCTGCTGAACAGTTTGCTATCTGGCGTAATGTAAGACCTGACACAAAAGAAGTTTTGGCAATGCTTCGTCATGAACAAAGTGGAAATGCCCTGTCATAGAGAAGCCTTTCTATTGATAGAAATCTGAATATGGAAAAATCTGCAATGGCATCCTTTCCTACCGAAGAGTTCCTGCCCGGAGATCTTGTTTTTCAGCTGCGAGCAGGAGGATAGGCCTAGTGGGGCATTAGCCGGTTGTTTTCTGGCCGAGATAGCATAGCCATTAACCATGTAGGTCTCTAAGATGGTGATGGGCAGATTATTGAGGCTATTATGCCCGGGATCACAAAATCATCGGTCGATGATTCTGTGAGTCGCTCTGTTGTCGATAACCATGGTGGCCCCTGTATTCTGATATGCCGACTCCAGCCTGAGTATCATCAATTGATTATTCCAGCTCTGAAGACCGCAAAGGTGATGGTCTTGTGCTGGACTTTCGGTGTCTGAAAACATGAGTCTCTGCAGTCTGGAGCAGTTCCAGAGTGCCAGTGGCAAGACCGGTCGCAGCCGGGACGGAGTCGGTTCAACACTTCATTAAAGCCTTCAATATCAAGATATCTACGGCTAAACAGCTGATCAAGAATCTCAGTGGTGGCAACCAACAAAAAGTGGCGATCGCCAAAGGTTTGATGATCAATCCAAGAGTGCTGATCCTGGATGAGCTAACCCGTGGTGTCGATGTTGGTGCCAAGAAAGAAATCTACCAGTTAATTAATGAATTCAAGAACAAGGGCATGAGTATTTTGCTGGTGTCGTCTGACATGGCAGAAGTTCTGGGCATGACTGAACAAACCCTGAAGGCAGTTGCGCTCAGCCCTGAGCTTACGAGCAGCCCTGAGCCCGTAAAGAGCAACGGTGGCAAGTTCCGCATCAATAAAGAATTCCTGTTCGAGTACAAATCTGTCATTGCTCTGCTGATGATCATGGTGGCCGTCTCAATGATCAGTGACAGCTTCTTCAGCACCAACAATATGCTGAATATTCTACGACAGACTTCCATTAACGCCATCATTGCGGTGGGTATGACCTTCGTCATCCTGACCAGTGGTATCGACCTGGCCGTTGGCTCCATTCTGGCACTGAGTGGTGCTCTGGCGGCAACCCTGATTGGCATAGACTTCAACATTATGCTGGTGGTGACCCTGACTCTCGCAGCTGGTGCTGCCATGGGAGCCATGAGTGGTTTGATAATTGCCAAGGGAAGGGTTCAGGCGTTTATAGCAACACTGGCGACAATGACTCTGCTCCGTGGTGCCACAATGGTATTCACCGACGGTCGTCCCATCTCTGCCAGCAGCGGTGCTGCTTCTGATGCGTTCTCATTTATCGGCAGTGGCTACTTGTTTGGTATTCCTTTCCCGATTTACCTGATGGGATTCACCTTTTTAGCAGCATGGTTCGTGTTAAATCACACACGACTGGGTCGTTACGTCTATGCTCTGGGTGGTAACGAAGCTGCTACTCGTCTGTCCGGTATCAACGTCGATCGTATCAAACTGGCTGTTTACTCCATTTCTGGCGGTCTCTCCGCCCTGGCAGGATTGATTGTCACCAGTCGTCTGGCTTCGGCTCAGCCTACAGCGGGTAATAGTTACGAGCTGGATGCAATTGCTGCGGTAGTGCTGGGTGGAACCAGCCTGACAGGTGGCAGGGGACAGATCACCGGTACTCTGGTTGGTGTGCTGATCATCGGTATCCTGAACAACGCCCTGAACCTGCTCAATGTTTCTTCTTACTATCAGTTGATTGCCAAGGCTCTCGTTATCCTTCTGGCTGTCCTGGTAGACACTCGTTCCTCCAGACAGTCTTAAGAACAAGGCTACTTTCCGTCGTGGAAGTGGTCGTCTGCCAATATAAGGCCGGAATAAACCGGCCAAACAATCGACCACGAGGTTGTTCTCCATGATTTTCTCCATGAAAAAAACATTAGCCATTGCCCTGACTGCAGGTCTGGCTCTGACAGGTTGCAGCAAGCCTGAAGAAGGCACTACGGGTACGGAATCCTCTGACGCTTCCGGTCAGAAATCGATGGCGCTGGTGGTGTCTACCCTGAACAACCCTTTCCTTGTCACCCTGAAAGAAGGGGTTGAGAAAAAAGCTCAGGAGCTGGGCTATGACTTGGTGATTCTGGATTCCCAGAATGATTCTGCAAAGGAAATGACCAATACTGAAGATCTGACGGTGCGTGGTGTTGATGCCATCCTTCTGAACCCTACTGATTCAGACGCTGCAGCTAACTCTGTGCGTGCTGCCAACCGTGCTGAAATTCCGGTAGTTACTCTGGATCGTGGTGCTAATGGCGGCAATGTGGTGTCTCATGTGGCTTCCGACAACATTGCCGGTGGTGAGATGGCCGGTGAATTTATTGCCAGTAAGCTAGGCGGAGAGGGTCAGGTGATTCAGCTGGAAGGTGTACCGGGCACGTCCGCTGCTCGTGAGCGTGGTGAAGGTTTCATGAAAGCCATCAAGGGCACTAACCTGGAGCTGGTGGCCAGTCAGCCAGCCGACTTCGACCGTACCAAAGCTCTGAACGTTACCGAAAACCTGCTACAGGCTCATCCGGATGTTAAAGCCATTTTTGCCCAGAACGATGAAATGGCACTGGGTGCCCTGAAGGCCGTACAAGCTGCGAAAAAAGACGTCATCGTCGTAGGTTTTGATGGTACGGATGAAGGGATCCAGTCTGTTCAGGACGGTGGTCTGGCTGCCACCATTGCCCAGCAGGCATCCATGATTGGTGAAATGGGTGTGGAAACTGCGGATAAAGCTGTCAAGGGCGAAGAGGTGGCAGTCTATACACCGGTTGAGCTGAAACTGATTACTAAGCAGCCCTGAGCCGATAATGAGTATGACCAGACCTTTGGACTGATCATAGAAGCGAAGATAGAGATAGATTCATGACCAAACAGATTCTTGTTCTTGGCAGTGTGAATGCAGACCATGTACTGAAAGTAGAGTCTTTTCCCCGTCCCGGTGAAACTGTCACCGGCAGTCGCTACGATGTTATTCCCGGTGGTAAAGGTGCCAATCAGGCAGTAGCGATTGCCAGACTGGGTGGCAACACCCGCTTTCTTGCCTGTGTAGGACAAGATGCTTTTGGTCATGAAATTATCGACAAGTTCGCAGAAGAGGGTATTGATACTTCCCTGATTGAACAGGTGGAAGGCTTAAATACCGGTGTCGCCTTGATTTTTGTCGATGGGCGTGCAGAAAATTGCATTGGTGTTGCTGCTGAAGCTAATGCAGCATTAACCTCTGAGCGGGTTCTGGATAAGAAAGCCGGGATTTACGGTGCTGACTACCTGCTCATGCAGTTGGAAACCCCGGAAGCCTCTATTCTCGAGGCTGCAAAAGTGGCGCGCAGCAACGGTGTTACTGTTGTTATCAACCCGGCACCCGCACGTCCACTGTCTGATGAACTGTTGGCCAACGTTGATACCATCACGCCCAATCAGACAGAAGCAGAACTGCTGACAGGTGTCACTGTCAATGATCCGGAAAGTGCCTGTCAGGCTGCCTCAGTGCTCCATGACAAGGGAATTTCAACGGTTGTTATCACTATGGGAAGAATGGGTGCGCTGATTTCTGATCAAACGGGTGCTCGAATGGTTCCCGGTTTTGAAGTATCAGCAACCGACACCACCGCTGCAGGCGATACGTTTAATGGTGCACTGCTAGTGAAGCTGGCTGAAGGATTGGATATAGACAGTGCTGCACTTTTTGCCAACGCCGCAGCAGGCATCTCTGTGACTCGCAGTGGTGCGCAGACATCTATCCCGGGAAGGGATGAAGCAGAACAATTTCTGGCAGAACGCATTGCGCATTGCTCAGAAGTACAACAGATTGTGGCAGAACGGTAAGAGAACAGCGCTATGACAACGATCAAGGATGTTGCAAAGCAGGCAGGAGTTTCCATCTCAAAGGGCGGTTACGAAGCGACCCGTCACCTTCTGGATAAGGGGCATCGCTCCATTGCCTGTATCAGTGGTCCGACAAAGTTATCACCGAGTTCACAGCGACTGGCAGGTTATCATAGGGCATTGGAAGAGTTTGGGATACCGGCCGGGATTGGCTGGGTTGTTGAAGGGCGTTTGACAGCAGAGAGTGGTTTTTTGGCAGCCAATCGTCTACATCGCCGCCATTGACCACGATTCATCAGCCTAAGGCTGAGCTGGGCAGGCTGGCTGCGGATACACTGATTGCACGTATAGAAAACCCGGGTCAAAAGCCTGAGGTAAAAACGCTGCGTTCAACATTGGTTGAACGTCAGTCTGTTAAATCAACGCTGTAAATCCGGACTATAAGTTTTTTCATTCAGACAGCCATGAATACAGATACAATCCTGAGTAGTTCCTGATGAATAGTTCCTGACTATTGTAAGAAAAATGATTGCCAGAATAAAAAGTGAGGATCGAGAGGCCAATGAATCAGTTAGAGCAACTCAAGGGTATGACAAAAGTAGTGGCAGACACCGGCGATATCGAAGCCATTCGTCGATACCGGCCCGTGGATGCTACGACTAATCCATCCCTTATTCTGAAAGCGGCAGAGCTGCCTGCCTATGAGCCACTTTTTAACCATGCCCTGGAGCACGGCAGATCCAAATCTGATGATAAAATGGCACAAGTCAGGCATGCCTGTGATTGGTTGGCCGTAGCGATTGGTAAGGAAGTCCAGCAGGTCGTACCGGGTGTTGTCTCAACAGAAGTCGATGCTCGTTTATCCTTTGATAAAGATGCGACCATTGCCAAAGCTCTTGAGCTGGTTGCCTTATACCGTGAGCAAGGCGCTGACCCTGAGCGTCTGCTGATCAAGATCGCCTCTACCTGGGAAGGTATTGAAGCTGCAAAGGTACTTGAACAGGAAGGCATCCGTTGCAATCTGACTCTGCTGTTCAGCTTTGCCCAGGCACAGGCCAGTGCTGAGGCCGGTGTATTCCTGATTTCTCCATTCGTTGGCCGTATTCTCGACTGGCACAAAAAAACAGAAGGTCGTGACTTTAAAGCGGCTGAAGATCCGGGTGTTGTTTCTGTGACCCGCATATACAACTACTACAAGCAGCATGGCTATAACACGGTGGTCATGGGTGCCAGCTTCCGTAACACGGGTGAGATTATTGAACTGGCGGGTTGTGATTGTCTGACTATTGGCCCGGGCCTGCTGGATGAGCTGGAGAAAACAGAAGTGACTGTTGTTCAGAAACTGTCTCCGGAGAACGCAACCTCCAGTCATAAAAAAGTGATACTGAACGAACAGGCGTTCCGCTGGGCTATGAACGAGGATGCTATGGCCACGGAAAAACTGGCCGAGGGTATTCGTAACTTTGCCAGGGATCAGGTGAAGTTGGAGCGACTGGTTGAATCCAGGCTGTAATGCTTTCAGAAAAAAACGACATCAGACCTTAAGCAGATATCGAAATACTCGGTATCTGGTTCAGGCTTTCCGGAGTAGTTTGGGTCTTCCATATTGGCATGGCAGGCAACTTTCGTTTTATGTATGGCACACTGATTCACAGACTCACTGGGAGGCGCTGCTATGAAACCCGGGACACCTTTTTATCCTCCAGACAACTATTCGTCATCACGGAGCATAATTTCCAGCCTATGGCTGGTTTTTGTGCTGCTGGTATTTTGCACGGTCGGAGTAAAAGCGGCTTCGACTGAAGCGCTCATGGATATGGATGAAGCCTACGGCCAGTTGGAGCAAAAACTGAATCTCACCGACGAACAAAAGCCCAAGGTAGAAGCCATCCTGAAGGAGAGCAGGGCGGTTATTAAAGAGATTCGGGCCTCCGACGAGAATCGGCTAAGTAAAGCCAGGGCGCTCCGTAAAAACAGGGATGAAACCAATAAGAGACTCGCGACGGTATTGAACGATCAGCAGATGCAAACCTATCGGGAACTTCGTAAGGAAATGCGGGATAGGCTGAAAGAATACCGCGGTCAGAAAAAGTCTGAATAGATGTTCAAGGATAAACGTCAGGAGTCACCCGAACGCCTGACGTTAAGATCAGATCCGGATAAGACGCATTGTCAAAAGCCAGCTCAATGAAGAATGCAGTCCATCCATTTTCAGGGGCTTGGGGGCAGAATTGATAGGTCCAGGGTCTTGAGTGGACAGGCGTTATGTGAGTTGCCTGAAAACGTATACCAGCTTGTTGCAGTACATCTTTTCGGAAGTCTCTGGCGTCGGGGTTATGGCAAACCCAGACACGCGCAAGCTTAGGTTCAAGGCTGGTTCTGATTTCCAGGCCACCGTCATCCAGCAGTCGCCAGTTCATGGCGGGCATGTCCTGCTCCGAAATCAGCGCACCAAAGACAGAAGCCATAATCTCATCGATGTTCACAGCACTATCCCGGCCCAGATAATGGCTGGCATTCGGCAAGTACCTGAGCCAGGTTAATTCAGATAATTTCGGATAATAGAAACGGGCAGAGTCCGGTGGAAAGAACTCATCGCAACTGGCGTTAACAATAAACGTGGGCAGGAAGAGCTGATTTCTATAAACAAAAGGGTCGATATCATTGAGCAATTGCTGCATACCCGGAGAGTCCAGCTTTGACAGAATGTCATGATCATTGTCGGCATAATCGCGAATGGCACTGGCAAAGCCGCCGTAAACATTCAGATGATGATGCATACAGGCTTGTATGTTCAGTGCATCAATCACCATTGGAATAAGAGCCATGACCCTCTGATCAGCAGCTGCCGTCAACCATGAAATCCAGCCCCGTTTGGAAGCCCCGGCGATAATGAAATCATCTATTCGGGTGGACCCTTTTTCACTGAACTTTTTACTGAACTCACACAGGGCATCCATGGTTCGGATTACACTCTTAACCATGGGCCACTGGACGGGCATAAAGCCGTTGTTTTCAGGATCTTCCAGAAAGGCTTGCCAGGAAAAAGCAACAAGATCATCTTCCGACCTGGGAACACCATCCTGAAAGGTCAGAGGCTGGTTGGGCACGTCTCTGAGGACGGCTACCGGGGCTTTAGTGAGTTGGCATAATCGTGCACCATCGACGTTATGTGAGGGTGTGAGTTCAAGGGATGGATCGTGCCTCGATCCTCCATGAATCATTAGCAGACAGGGGTTGTCTGAACCTTCTTCAGGCCAATAGAGCGTCAGGCGGTGTTGCCATTCGGGTTGACGGAGACCAAAGCGAATGCCCTCCTGCCAGGTCTGGGAAATAAGTTCTAAGTGACTCATTGTGACGGCTGGAAACTCGTCAGAATGACAGGTTTCAAGGCAGCGCCAGCTGAAGTTGTCATCTTCTCTATTCAGGAAGTCCAGAAATTCAGGATTCAATGCCAAGCCTCTTGGTTGCTGGAGTTCATTTCAGTGTCATCGGCGGTTATTGATAGAATACAAGCGGGTATTCATTTTGTAGTCAGTCTATCGTTTTTGTGGAAAAAAAATTTGATCTGGCGAACTTTTTTTGTTCCTACAGGGTCGAAGAGAGCAGTAAACATTTATTTATTGGGTACAGGTTCTGGTTAAAGCCAAAAAATCGGCTAAACATTATCTTGCCTGATCATGAAGTTTCTGGAGTCTCATGTGCTGATTGTTGCCGAAACCCCCCGACTGATCCTTCGAACCTGGCAAGAAGCCGATTTAAAGCCGTATGCCGATATCACGGGATCGGTTCAAAAAGAACCGCGTTATGGTGCTCACTCCCCCGCCTCTGAAGCAGAAACCGACCTCTGGCGTTTTCAAATCGAACTTGACCAGAGGGGCTGGTCTCGTTGGGCGGTTGTGCTTAAAGAGACTTACCAGCTGATTGGCAGCTGTGGATTTTCAGCCTATGGCGATACTGTCGAAATGAGCTGGCGATTCAGTCAGGAGTATCGTGGCCGCGGGCTGGTGATTGAAGCGGCTGAAGCAGTGACCGACCTGGGGTTCAGAAGATTGGGCTTCAAGGAAATCATCTCTTTTGCTTCACCTCAGAATGAATTTGCCCTTGATGTGATTGAATCATTGGGCATGAGTCTGGCGGGGTATGAAGGCTGGTGTAATGTAACGGTTGCCCGGTTTACTCTGAGTTCGGCAGAAGCTCTCAGTCCCCACCATTAGGATTGCTTCCGGATCGGAGATATCTCTCGTGTATTGGTTGGCAGTCTCGCCAGTCTGGGAACCCGTTGTAAACGGGCTTCCCCTAAAGCGAGCACTTTTCCGAACGATCATTCAAGCTGAGAACAATAACGGAGTCGCATTACATGACCTATCGATTTGTACACTTCTCTGATCCCCAGTTAGTTCCGGCGGGAATGTTGAATTATGACATTGACCCACAGGCAAGGTTGAAGCACTGCGTCGACACACTTTTGCAGCAAGTGCCGGAATCCAGCGCTTGCATCATCACAGGTGACCTGACTCACTGGGGCGAAAAAGAGGCCTATAAAGCCTTGAAAGAAGAACTCGACAGGTTGTCTTTCCCGGTTTACTGCCTGATGGGCAATCATGATCACAGACAAAATTTTCTGGATGTTTTCCCAAACCATCCAAGGCAGCAGGAGGGCTTTATCCAATTTACGGTTGAGACAGAACTGGTCAACCTGATCTGTCTGGATACGCTGGATGACAGAAAACGCAGTGGGGTTCTCTGCGAGCAAAGACTGGCATGGCTGAAGCATGAACTGGAAGCTGCAAACAAACCGGTTTGTCTGTTTATGCACCATCCTCCATTTGAAACGGGATTGGCAAGCATGGACAGGGACAATCTGGTCAATTCAGAAGCACTCAGGTCAATGATTCAGCCCCACAAAGAATGGATCAGGCATTTGTTTTTCGGTCATTTGCACCGCTCTGTTTCGGGTCATTGGCAGGGAATCAGCTTTTCATGCCCACCTTCTCTGGTTCATCAGACACCTTTTAATTTTGATAACCCCAAGCCTGACTCTGTTTCGCCAGAGCCTCCAGTTTATAACCTGGTAGATATTCATCCCGACAGACTGGTTGTCCACACTCACAATTTTTTGCATGATTCTCCCACTATTAACAGCAGAGCCTGTCAGCGCTATCAAAAGCCTCTGGACCCTGAATTATGAAATTTAATGAACCTGCACTTCTGAAAAACTGGGAAAAACGTTTTGTAGAATTTCTGCAAGACCGGGATTGCGAGGATGCCTCTCACGACATTTCCCACTTTCAGCGGGTCTGGAAAACGGCACAACAGCTGATGGATGAAGGCCATTTTGACATTAACCGGCTGGTGGTTCTTGCTGCCTGTTATTTTCACGATATTGTTGTGTTGCCAAAAAACCATCCGGAGCGCTCGAAAGCTTCCACCCTTTCGGCTGAAGAGACTGAAGTTTGCCTGAAATCTCTGGCGTTTCCTGAAGACCTGATCGCTGCCGTGTGTCATGCAGTAAAAACTCACAGTTATTCCGCTAACATCCCCCCTGAAACTTTGGAAGCTGAAGTGGTTCAGGATGCGGACAGGATGGAAGCCCTTGGGGCGATTGGCATTGCCCGTTGTTTTTATACGGGTGGCAAGCTGGGCCAGAAACTGTTTGATCCCGAAGACCCTATGGGGAAAAACAGGACACTGAACGATCGTCAGTACTCACTGGATCATTTTGAAATCAAGCTCTTGCAGATTCAGAAGACCATGAAAACAGAGCCCGGGCGCAACATGGCAGTTCGTCACAGCGACTTTTTGCAGTCCTTCCGAACTCAGCTGTGTAAGGAGCTTTCAGGCGACTACAGCTAAATAAAGTCTTGGTTTTTTTTGTATCTTTGTACTATTAACCTCTTAGCAATCTGCTTATACTTTCCGGCAATCTTGTCGGAGCGCCACGGGCTGAGACCGAAAGTTTTTTTTTCGGAATCCGTAGAACCTGCTCAGGTTAATACCTGCGAAGGGAACAAGATGGCCTATCCGGCAAGCTATTTCGAAACAGTCGTGAACTGGAAAACAGTCTTGAACTGGAAAACAGTCATGAACTCAACGTGAAGGATACTGAAACGATGGCTTGCGAGAAAAATGCGTCCGGTTTTGACCGGCAGTTACTGATGGACGCCTGTCGCCCCTTTCCCAACTCCCAAAAAACCTATGTAACAGGCAGTCGCGAAGACATTCGTGTCGGTATGAGAGAAGTTCATCTGCACGATACCCCTGAGCGTTTTGGTGGCGGCAAGAATGAACCGGTTCGGATTTATGATACGTCGGGCAGCTACACAGAGAGTGGTGTTCCTCATGATTTGAATGAGGGCTTGCCAGGTTTGCGCTCAAAGTGGATTGAAGAAAGAGCTGATACTGAGCTGCTCAACGATCGGTCCTCAGAATTTGCCCGCTCCCGTCAGTTTGATCTGCGTCTGCAGGAGATTCGCTTCAAAGCACTGAGAACACCCCGCAGGGCCAGGGCGGGCCAAAATGTCTCACAGCTGTATTACGCCAGACAGGGGATAATCACTCCTGAAATGGAGTTTATTGCGATTCGTGAGAATATGGGGCGTGCTGAAGGCTCTCACATCACTCCTGAGTTTGTCAGAAAGGAAGTCGCTGAAGGGCGGGCCATTATCCCGGCCAACATTAATCACCCTGAGTCCGAGCCCATGATTATCGGGCGTAACTTTTTGGTGAAGATCAATGCCAATATTGGTAACTCTGCGGTGACCTCTTCCATTGAAGAAGAAGTTGAAAAGATGCTCTGGTCTGTTCGCTGGGGTGGCGATACGGTGATGGACTTATCCACAGGCAAGAACATCCATGAAACCCGTGAGTGGATTATCAGGAACTCGCCAGTGCCTATCGGAACGGTGCCTATCTATCAGGCTCTGGAAAAGGTCAAAGGCAAGGTGAAAGACCTGAACTGGGAAGTCATGAAGGACACCATCATCGAGCAGGCAGAACAGGGCGTGGATTACATGACGATCCATGCCGGTGTCCTCAGGGAACATGTCGCTAAAACCAGAAACCGGGTGACAGGTATTGTTTCCCGGGGGGGAGGTATTCTGGGGCAGTGGGCAGAGATGCATGATGCCGAGAATTTCCTTTACGACAATTTCCGTGAGCTGTGTCAGATCTGTCAGGCGTACGATATCAGCCTGTCTCTGGGTGATGGTTTGCGACCTGGTTGTATCGCCGATGCCAACGATGAAGCGCAATTTGGCGAACTGAAAACCCTTGGGGAACTGACAAAAATTGCCTGGGAATACGATGTTCAGGTCATGATTGAGGGACCGGGCCATGTGCCCATGCACCTCATTAAGGAAAACATGGAGATGCAACTGGAGCACTGTCATGAAGCGCCTTTCTATACCCTTGGGCCTCTGACGACCGATGTGGCACCGGGCTATGACCACATTACTTCAGGTATCGGAGCTGCCATGATCGGCTGGTATGGCTGTGCGATGCTTTGTTATGTCACACCCAAAGAGCATCTCGGTCTGCCTGATAGAGATGATGTAAAAGCAGGTCTGATTGCCTATAAAATTGCCGCTCATGCTGCTGATTTGGCCAAAGGTCATCCCGGTGCCCAGATACGTGATAATGCTTTGTCCAAGGCGCGCTTTGAATTCCGCTGGCTGGATCAGTTTAACCTGGCTCTGGACCCCGATACGGCAAAAGCCTATCACGATGAGACATTACCTCAGGAAGGTGCGAAGGAGTCAGAGTTCTGCTCCATGTGCGGACCTGATTTCTGTCCCATGCGGATGACTCAGGATGTTCGCGAACTGGAAGAAACTGCCTGAAAATAAACGCTGGGAGTCAGTCGTCTGGCTGACTCCTTCTGACCTGTCGAGTATATGACGTAACCACTGCTTGCTAATCTTTTGGGAGTGCTTTGCTGAATCCAGGAGGTCATAGTGGTTCCGTTTTCTCCTCAATCATTTCTGAGTTTCTTTCAATCCCGTAAAGACGCTGCAGGCCATTACCCCATCCTTGATAGGGGGCAATTGTCATCGGAAAAAGTCGGTTGGGTTCGGGGGCCGTCTGATAAATACACTGCTTTTTGTCGCTCCGTAAAAATTTATTACGAGCGAGAGAACGAACTCATGGATAAGCCGGAGTTGCAGGGTGTTAGTCGTATAGTACAAACGGCCACCGGGACTGCAACCCCGCTGTTCAAAAGAGATGTGTCAATCACAAATCCGGCCACGCCAAGAAAAGCCAGTGAGTGGAATGATGAGTTTGTAGCCGTAAATCAGGCCAGCCTGACGGTACTGCATGAGGCTGAGGTTGAGTTGGTTCAGTTACTCTTGAACAAAGCGCCAGAATATGAAATACAGGCAGCAGTTGAAAACCTGATAACAATGTTCTGTTTGACCACTAAAAGCAGAGACGGGGGTGACTGGGAAGCCCATTTAAGGGACTTTATGGAATCCGAGAAAGTGGATATCCGGATTCAATGTGCAAGACACCGGGCTCCTGATGAAGAGAAGCCTTATGACCTGGCCTTGCCCCACGCAAGAGCGAATGCATCAGGGAAAAGAGTCTTCACCTCACCGCATACGGGTGATCTGGACCTGCATTTTGGCATGATGGATCGTGCTATTGATTATTTCAAGGCAAACCCACCCAGAGGCGTTCAACATACCAGACAGGATCGGAAGCAAGCCGGCTTTAGTCATGCACTTGATAATGTCAAGCAGCCTCAACGATTGTCTCCAAATACGCCACCGAAATTAAAAGAGAAGCTGATCGACGAAGCCTGCCAGTTATTTGTAGCGATTATCGGAGACAGACAATACGGTTTGACCGTTCAGGACATGAAACAGGCTTATCGGGATAAAGTGATGACCGATGAAATGGTCAACGCCTGTCTGGATAATATGCAGTTTGATGATCCTCAACTCAACGAACTGGGGCGTTTGGTTCAGGAAGGCAAGTTAATGTACGGAGCTTTTGCCACAGATGACGTTGACTCTACACCTGTCTTTACCAATCTTGAAGACTTACTGCAGTTCTTGAGGGAGTCTTCGGAATCTACTGACGACAGCAACGAGTCGGATGATGAAGATTGGCAAACGTGCCAGAGCTCATTGAGCGATGTGAGCGATGACTTTGTTGGCCCACAGCTACCGGTAGCAGCAGCAACAGCAGAGCAGCTTGAAGCCTTTAAAAAAGCTCAGGCATTCAACCCGGATGTAAAAGATGCAGACCTTGCGGTGGCTGTTGATCTTTTAAATACCGATGAAGAGCTGGCACGTGGAGTTCTGAATAGAAGTCCTCTTCGGCAGGATTACATCCGTGAGTTTTCCGGGTTAATTGTGGTAACGGCCAAAACCAGGGTTCCATCAATGGAAGGAGCCTCTGTCGCTGAGCAGACAGCTCAGCAGACAGCAATGACACCTCCTGCCATTCCGGAAAAACCGTCCGTAGCTTCTGCTGCGATCGCTATGCCATTAGAGCAGGCTTCATGGCCATTGTCGGGAATGGACGACACTCAACAACAATTCCTGACTATGAAGGCCCGGTGGGATAGTCTGCAGCCATCCCGCCAGCAACCCGACCGGCTTGTTAGTGAGCAGTTTAATCAGCATCCGGTTAATGCAGGCTCCTTTGAGAATGCTGAAAGTGATCTGGAAGAACAGCATCGACAGTTGCTAAATGAGATGCAACAGAATATGGACGCAGAAACATTTGACCTGATCAAAGAAGATATGGATCGGGCTCATAACTGCTCCAGAATTAAACTTGAATACCAGTTCGGACGGATTGATAAGGATGAAGCCAAACGGCAGATAACCGAAAGAAGTTTTGGCGGTGAAAGAGCAGGTCACCTTGCCGAGCTGGATAGACTGACACCTCATAAGCAGACGCTGATTTCAGCCGATGAAGAAGTTGAATTTGAACTGCTTAACAGCGTTGTGTCTGAACTGTATAAAAGACAGGCTGCGGGTAACTCAAATTGTCAGGGCTTTGCCAACTCTCTGGAGCACTTTGCCAGAGGCAGGGGTTATAACCAGGTTCATGGCATTTCAACGCCGATAGAGCTTGCTTTTGATGCCAGTCAGACGACACCTATTGTGGGTTGGGTTCAGGTTGATGGTCTTGAGGAAAAGCAGCATCACCATGAGTTTCAGAATCGTGTGGGTGAATTTTTCGAAGCCATCAAAAAGGGTCAGCAAAGACAGCCAGGTGCGGCCAAAAGACCATTAGCCGAGGCTTTTGATAGTGACCGATACGTTGTCCTTAAATCGGGTACCAGTGGTGGTGCAGGCCACTATACCTTTGTGCAAAGACTGAAGTCATCCGGGCGATTTATCGTAGTGGATGCGCAAAACAGGCAGATGTTTCCTGTACTCAATCCCGATGGCACACCGACGGATGAAGCCAGGGCGTACTTCAACAATGTCTCCGTCCAGGCGTACTCCCCAGAGTTTTTGAGTGATGAGCACTATGACAGGGAGATTGATAGCTCCAACCTCTGTCTGGCTAATGATCGAAATTATGGTCATCTGATCGGGGTCTTTGAGCATCTGGAAAGAGTGCCTGAACAATGCCAGAAAAGTATTGAAGAGGCCGCTGACTGGTTATCCACAAATGTGAACGGAGCGCCTGCCAGAGATGAAATTATCAAAGGGTTGGAAAAAGCTCCCGGGCGTGAGCTATGGCCTTCTCTGTGGGACGGGACCTATCAGCTCAAAAGACCCAGTGAAGTCGAACCTTTGAAGCAACGTTTTGACGTCTTCGATCCAAACAAAGGGCAAGACTGGTGTCGCTATCTGATCAAGAATCTGGGGCGTCTGACCACTGAGCAAAGAAGTACACGTCGAACGGCTTATGAAACGTTTCAACAACTCAGAAACAGCGATACACAGATTGATCAGGCGATGAAAGATGTTCAGGAAACCAACTTTAATGCTGCGTTTCCGACAGAGCGGGAGTGGGATGAGTTCTGTGGTCCTGATATAGATATGAATGTAAAGGCTAATATCGACAGGGCTGAGCAACAGGTGATCAATGCTCAACCGATTAGTAAACCGGCTGCAATGAAACAACTAATGGATGACTTATGGAAGTTATCTCCAGCTGCATCACAAAGTCGAAAGCAGGCTGCTCAGGAACTGGTACAGATTCGACCTGAACTCCAATTGAGTCCGGTGGAGGTAGAAGCGAATCTATCCAGATGTTTCTCTGAAGCGGGTTGGGATTTCCTCTGGGGAGGGTTGAACCTGAAGCGCAGCCAGATGAGTTCTCTGCAGATGAGAATGGACCAAGCGAAAGTATCCAGACCCAATGAAATGAAAGCATTGATGGTTGAGGTGTTAAGGCTTTCTGATCGTGCTGCCAGAGATATAAACCTTGCCTCGCAGGAACTGGCTGAGATACGACGCGATTTAGGTCTTAGAGCTGAAGAGATCGAAAGAAACTTGAAACGGGCATTCCCGGGTGATGACTGGAAAATACAAAATCGTGCTCTCAGGGGGAGGGCTAGAGAAGTCAAAGACGATATCAAGCTGAACCTGATGGATCGTGGTCGTCAGGTCATGACCTGGGGGCAAGATGTGCAGGGGGCAGTAGTTGAAGCCAAAGCACCGGAAGCAGTGCAGGTCATACCAGAACCTGTGCTGGTTCGCGAGTCAAAAAGATTGGAGAAATCAGAAAACATTGGGGAAGTGCTGGCGCACATCAAGCCTGGCGAACCTGTTGTGGTCTGCTTTGATTTGGATGAAACGCTCATCGCCAAAGATATAGTGGCTGGTGGTCGTCAGGAGAGGCGTATGGTCAATCCTGATACGGCCAAAATCATTCAGGACATTCGAACAAAGGCGGGTCCGGGTAATGCCAAAATTATCCTGCTTACCGCCAATGAAGAAGACTCTTTGAGAGAAAAACTTGAAAAAACGCAACTCGACAGACATCTGTTTGATGATGCAATCACGATCAAAGTCCAAACGGGGCCACTGAAAACCAAGGGTCAGGGCTTGCATCACTACCTCGACACATCCGGGCACCCGGCACAGCACGTCGTTATGGTAGACGACGTGCAGGGCATGTTGGATTCTGTTGAAAAGGCCGCTGATCAACGTGGCATACCCTATACAACATTCCACTTTTATGGCGCTAAACCGATGACCTACAGGGTGGATTTTGCTGCTATTAAAGACACGTTCATGTCTGAAGATGGAGAAGGTCCTGATATCAGTTTTGAGCGATTTACTGAGTTGCAGAAGTTGTCCGATGTCAGGGGCTGGAGTTCTGAAGAATTAAGAGCGATCTATATAAACGAATCACCCTCAATGAGGGGTAAGTTTGATAGTTTGAAAGTGTTCAACCCCAGTTTTGAGTGGCAAAACTATAAATTACCGAGAGACTATCAGCCTCCCCGGCATTTGGGGAGACCAGTAATTGGTGTTAAATAATCAGAGAATCAGCGACAAGGTTCGGATAAGAAACTCAGTCTGAGCCTCATTGCCCAGATTAATTCTTAAGCCGACTCTGCCACTTTCATCGGCCTTCGGTCGAACCAGAATATGGTGAGCCCTGAGGTGTTTTTCGATCTCATCCGGATTATTCGGGAATGTCCAGATAAAGTTAGCGACACTGGGCCAGTAATCAATCCCTTTCCTGTTCAGAAAATCTTCAAACATTGGTTTGGAGACCTCCATCACTTCTTTAACATACAGTTCGGTGTAGCCCGGGTTGGAGAGTGCTGCATCAATTGCAACCACCGCCAGCTGATTAACGTCGTAAGGGCCACGAACATTCAGCAGTGCTCGTATATTCCCGCTATTACTGATGACATAACCGAGACGAACAGAAGGCAATCCCCAGGTTTTTGAGAAGGTGCGGGTAATCAGCAGGTTGGGGTACTGCTCAACGACATCTGCTACCGTTTCCTGTGTGTATTCAAAATAACATTCATCCACAAGAATGGCGGCTTTGGGTGCTGCGGCTGCAATTTCAAGAATATCTTCTCTGGCCACACCAGTACCCGTTGGGTTGTTGGGATTGGCCATCACTATAAGCCGGGTTTTGTCGGAAATGGCATCAAGCACGGTCTGCTTGGGAAAGCCTTGATCTACAGAATACGAAGGCTCAATGATTTTAAGGTTTTCTACCTTGGCGACCTGTTGATACATGGCGAATGAGGGGCCGGGAATAATGGCTTCTTCACCTTCACTGCAAGCTGAGCGGATGATCAGATCAATACCCTGATCGGAGCCGTTGGTGATCATCACCTGTGCGGCATCAACATTGCAGTATCTGGCAATCTTTGTAGTAATGTTCCCGTAGGATGGGTAGCACTGCAGACGATCATCCTGAATGAAATCAATCAACGCCTGCTTTACTGAAGGGCAGACTGGCAGGGTACGCTCATTAAAGTCCAGCAGCAGGTGGTCATGAGGATCCCGGCCTTCCAGAGGTGGGGTATAAGCTCCTATTTGGGCAATGTGGGATTTAAAAATACTCATGATCAACGTGCCTGCTTGCTCTTGTAGTCCTGATTAGCAGCGCAAGTATATGCAGAGCGTGGCAGACAAGCCAACTTAAAGCGCGAGGTTCCCCATCCTTTTGCGAAGCAATAAGCAAACTCTGGCCATTTCCTTAAACCGTTTGGCTATAGCTGCTGCATCATCATCGGAATATGATGCCTTCGAGAGCAGCAGTTAATGAGGCAGCAAAAGTAAGGGCTACAAGAGTCGAAGCATTTTTTAATTCAGTGCCAGACTCAGTGCTGACTTCTGAGCCTGCTTCGGTAACTGTTGTGGTAACTGCTTCGGTAACTGTTTTGGTAACTGCTCCTGTAACCGTTCTTGACACGATCTGATACATCATGATCTTGTCATCACTCCCCCAGGTTGCCAGCAATTTTCCATCAGGGCTGTATATCATTCTTGTTGATCCTCCGTAAAGGCTGTAAATGTTGATGGGAGTTGGAATATCCTCCTCTTTTTTATAAACCATGATCTCTCCGTTCAGAAACCCAATGGCCATCTCGATACCGCTTTTGTTGTAAGAAATGCTCGTTACCGAGTCTGGCACGGAAAACGAGTATGAGTAGAAGTGCTGCTGCAATAAATCATAAATCATGACAAATGTACGATTGCCTCCAATAGTCAGCTGGGTTCCGTCGGGGTTGTATGCAACGGCCTGTAACTCGGTATTTAAATCGTTCAACTCTTGTTTCAGGGTAAATGGGGGTATCCCGCTGTATTTTCTTAGTCTGTGATCTTCCGACGAAACGGCCAGCTCGGCAAGGCTGGGATGGTAGTCAATATCTGTTATTCGGCCTCTCGATTCGGACAGCACTTTCATAAGTCTGAACCTATTTGTCACGTTATAAAGCCTGACCTCTGTATCATATCCCCCGGCTGCCAGTTGGGTGCCATTGGGGTTGAAAGTAACAGACTGTATTTTGTCTGTTGCTTCGGGCAGGATCTTCAGAACGTTGAAAGGGCTTGTACCATTTATGATGTAGATCTTTTTATCATGCCCGCCGATTGCCAGTTCAGTCCGTTTGGGGTTGAAGGCAACGCTTCCTGCCCAGTCTGTCAAGTGCAGGGTTTTCAGGAGTCTGGGTTCTCCCCGGTCAGTTATATCAAAAAATTGTACAGCGCCTGAAAAAGAGCATCCGCCTCCGCCGGAACCAATTCCTACTGCCATGAGCCTATTATCTTTATCCCATGAAATACTTAAAACTCTGTGGGGCGGGCAATGTTTTGACAGGGGGGGCGGTAACTGGTTTGGATCTACATCAATTTCATGGATTAATTGAGGCTTTTGGACCTGCGCTTGTAAACAGCTTAATGCCAGAAAGATAGCCAAGCTAGCAGTTGCCAGAATCATCTCAATGTTCATTACCTTTCTCCAGAACTCTGTTTTTCAACAACCGCAGTAGGGCAGTCCATTCTCGGACAGCCTCCTGGATCCAGTGCTGTTCATCAGAACTTTTCACCGGTAATCTGTTGATCCGTATCAATTGCACACCACCTCGCAAATACAAATAGTAATAATTCTCATGTTTAGGTTGGAACACTCCAATTATGGCTGCCAGCCCGCCTGAATCCCGAGCTGACTGTAGTGTGTGACGATGCTGTAAAAGGCATTGTTGTAATACCTGATGAACGAACCTCTGCGGTGACTGCCACTCTGGTAGCGATAGATTGCCACCGGCACC
Source organism: Endozoicomonas sp. SESOKO4 (assembly GCF_024606275.1). Classification (NCBI taxonomy): domain Bacteria; kingdom Pseudomonadati; phylum Pseudomonadota; class Gammaproteobacteria; order Oceanospirillales; family Endozoicomonadaceae; genus Endozoicomonas; species Endozoicomonas sp. SESOKO4. The sequence goes on from NZ_JAHHPS010000426.1 coordinate 27,740, forward strand.
AAACCGGGTCCACTTTCCGGAGGACATGATGGATAGATCAAGGTGTATAAGATCGGTATTGCAGGAGCGGGGTGATAAGTCATTAAAAAAGTACAGAATTCGGAGAGCCATTTGGCCTATTCAGTTCTCTCATGAGTCTGAATTGGCCAGATAGTTTTCCGAAAATATCATTGCATTACGATGCTATGAAGAACTGCTGTTAATAGAGTGATTAGGGAAAGGGCTTTAAGCGTCGAAGAATTATCCATTTTTGTGCTGGTTCCAGTACTGGCGTCTGTTGTATTGACTGCTGTCATATTGACTGCTGTCATATTGACTGCTGTCATATTGACTGTTGTTGCAGCGATTGCTGTTGTAATCGCTTCAGTTGAGCTGGCTGGAGTTGTAGGTGTAGGTGCTCTTACACCATCGACCCTAAACATCAAGATATCTCCATCTCTACCGGTTGACAGCCATTTGCCGTCGGGGCTGAATGCAAGGGCGTATTGTGGCGACGGTGGCGCTACGAACGGCAGAGTGTCCAAGAGGGCTAAGGATCCGATTCCCTCAAAAATATGGACCCTTCCATTTCTATACCCAACTAGCAGCTGGGTACCTTTTCGGTTGAAGGCAATGCTCAATATCTGTGCCGCTACCGAAAGGGTTTGCAGGGGATTGTTGTCGTCCGGATCCGTCCCATTATAAAGCCTGATCTTTTTTTTATCATCCGCAGTTGCCAGCACGGTGCCATTGGGATTGTAGGCAACAGCCAATACCTGGCCGCGTGAAACGAACAACTCTTTCAGGCGGTTATACGGGCTGATCCCGCTGTAAATTCTTACTCTATGGCTTCGCTCGCCGACTGCCAGTTGGCCGTTGATGGGGTGGAAGTCAACGCCTTCTATATCGCTGCTTGCATCGGTCAGGGTTTTCACGTGGGTGAACAGGTTTCTCCTGTTTTTAAGATAAAGCCTGACTTCTGCATCAGTCCCCCCAGCTGCCAGCAGGGTGCCGTTGGAGTTAATGGCAACAGTTTCTATTTCCCTTCCCCCTGTCAGGGTTTGCAGGTGGTTGAACGGACTCACCCCTTCAAAAACATTGACCGTATCATCATACCCTCCGGTTACAAGCCGAGTGCCGTCGGGGCTGAAAGCAACGCTTTCTACCCATTCTGTTGCGTGTATGGTACGAAGAAGTCTGGGGATTCCTGAACTCATATCAAAGATTCGCAGGTCTCCTGTACGACCGCAGACCCTATTGCCGGAACCCACTCCCGCAGCCATGAGCGTACTGTTTTTATTCCATGCAATACTGAAAGCCCAGTGAGGTCCACAACGTGCTGGCGGGGTGGCAGTGGGCGTTGAAGTAGGTATTGCCTGTGGCTGGTCCGGATCTATAGCAATTTTATAGAATAATTGAGGAGGTATTTGTGCTCGCTGATTCGAGCCTAACATTTGAGCCTGTGTAAGGCTTCCTGGCAGAGACATAATCAGACTTGCAATAGCCAGACCTTTTCCAAAGTTCATTATTTTCCTCCAGAATTTCGGCTTTGAATGACTCAGATAGTTCCCAGAGCCAGCGTGGCCATGACAAAAAACGGTGAAAATATGTTGAGGTTTTCTGCCTTGGCCAGCTGGTGATACATGGCGAATGAGGGGTCGGGAATGATGGCTTCTTCACCTTGATGGCAGGCTGAGCGGATGATCAGGTCAATACCCTGGTCGGAGCCGTTGGTAATCATCGCCTGTTTTACTGAAGGACAAACTGGCAGGGTTCGCTCATTAAAGTCCAGCAGCAGGTGGTCATGAGAGTCCCGGCCTTCCAGAGGTGGGGTATAAGCTCCCATTTGGACAATGTGGGATTTGAAAATACTCATGACAAACATTCCTGCTTGTTCTTCCAGGGTGCCAGTGTATGCAAAGCTCGTCGGGCAAGACAAGGAAAATCACATGAGCAGCCGTGGGCAGGCTTAATAACATGAGTCTGTTATTTGTTTTCTGGAAGGTCGGATCAACCCAAAAGATCATCCATGACCGTGTCTGAATTGGCCAGATAGTTTTCCGGAAATGTCATTGCAGTACGATGTCCTGGAGAACTGCTGTTAATAGTACGATTAGCGAAAGGGCTTTAAGCGTCGAAGAATTATCTATTTCTGTGGTGGTTCCGGTACTGGCGTCTGTTGTATTAACTGCTGTTGTATTGACTGCTGTTGTATTGACTGCTGTTGTATTGACCGCTGTTGCAGCGACTGCTGTTGTAATCGCTTCAGTTGTGCTGGCTTGAGCTGTAGGTAATCTTACACCATCGACCCTATACATCAGGGCACGATCCAATCTACCAATTGACAGCCATTTGCCGTCAGGGCTGAATGCAAGGGCGTATGCTGGCGATAATGGCATTGCTATCGGAATAATTGTCACGCGGGGTGACGACTTGAGTTCCCCATAAACATCGACGCCTCCATTTACATAACCAATTAGCAGCTGGGTACCTTCTTGGTTGAAGACAATGCTTTCTATCCGTTGCGGTAACACGAGGGTTTGCAGAGGGCTGTTTTCGTCCGGATTCGTCCCATTATAAAGCCTGACTGTTTTTCTAGTATCCGCACATGCCAGCAGGGTGCCGTCGGAGTTGTAGGCAACAGTCAACAAAAAGCTGCCTGAAACGAACAAGTTTTCCAGGCGGTTATACGGGCTGATCCCGCTATAAATTCTTAACCTGCTGCGTTGCTCAGCGACTGCCAGCTGGCCGTTGATGGGGTGGAAGTCAACGCCTTTTATATGGCCTCTTGCATCGGACAGGGTTTTCACGAGGGTGAACAGATTTCTCACGTTTTTAATATAAAGCCTGACCTCTGAATCTTCCCCCCCGGCTGCCAGCAGGGTGCCGTTGGAGTTAAAGGCAACAGTATTTACATCGCTTCCCGCTTCGGTCAGGGTTTGCAGGTGGTTGAACGGGCTCACCCCTTCATAAACATTGACCGTATTATCATCCCCTCCCGTTACAAGCTGAGTGCCGTCGGGGCTGAAAGTAACGCTTTTTATCCAGTTTGTTGCGTGTATGGTACGCAGAAGTCTGGGGATCCCTGAACTCACATTAAAGATTTGCAAGGATCCTGCAAGGCCGCAGCGAATAGCGCCGGAACCGACTCCCACAGCCATGAGCGTACTGTTTTTATTCCATGCAATACTCAAAGCACTGTGGGGTCCACAAGGTGCTGGCTGTGCGACAGTGGGCGTTGAAGTGGGTATTGCCTGTGGCTGGTTCGGATCTGTGTTAATTTCATAGAATAATTGAGGAGGTATTTGTGCTCGCTGATTAAAGCCTGATTGAGCTTTTGTAAGGTTTAATGGCAGAGAGATAAGCAGACTTGCGATAGTCAGACCCTTTCCAAAGTTCATTACCTTCCTCCAGAGTTCCGGCTTTGAATCATTCGGAAAGTTTCCGGAGCCGGCGTGGCTATGACAAAAAACAGTGAAGATAGAGAGTTGAGACTTCTTCATGACAGGAGCGCTTTCAGTACTTTCAGTATCTTGGATGAAAAACCTCTCTCTCACGCAGAGTTGCAAAAGAGAGCATCCGGACTGATCGCTTGAGGTTGAGTATAAGCTCGGTCCGGGTGAAAGAAAACTAAAAGACCCACTGCAATATCGTTCCTTGAAGAACCGCTGTGAACAATGTGACTTAAGAAGGTTGTACGCAGCGAAGCATTATGCACTTCTGTAACGCCTCTTGTAACCGCTTCTTCTGGCATCTGCTGAATCAGACTGAATGTCTGAATGATTTGAGCAGCTGGAATGAAGCGCATATTATTTGCTCTCAGTTGTTGGGAGTGGTTGATGGATAAATTACTGGGCTTGTTGGCAGATGGACAATTCCATTCCGGTGAAGAACTGGGTGAGCATCTTGGGATTAGCCGGGCAGCTGTCTGGAAAAAACTGAAAGCGGTTGAAGAGCTTGGCCTGGCACTGGATTCTGTGCGAGGTAAGGGTTACCGCCTCGGCGGTGGTGTTGAGCTTCTTGATCACAAAAAGATTGAAAGCTTTATAGATCCTGACGTTCGTAATAAATCTGAAGTTCATACCTGCGTTATTACAAAGTCAACCAATGATCTGGTTCGTGCCCTTGGACCGGTTTCCGAAGGGGTCATCCGTTTTTGTCTGGCTGAGCATCAGTTAAAAGGGCGGGGGCGACGGGGTCGTGTATGGAGCAGTCCTTTTGGTTCAACAGTGTGTTTATCAGCCTTGTGGCAGAGCGGTGAGGGAACGGCTTCGCTGGAAGGGCTCAGTCTTGCGGTCGGTCTGGGTGTTGCGAAAGCATTGGAAACACTGGGAGCCAGAGAGTTAAAGCTTAAATGGCCCAATGACGTTCTTTGGCAGGGTAAAAAACTCTGCGGTGTGTTACTGGAAGTTCATGGAGATCCCACGGGAGAGTGTGAAGTGGTGATTGGGATAGGCATTAATGTCCGTTTAAGTGATGAGCAGTTGGCGTCAGTGGGTCAGCCTGCTATCGACCTTTTCCGGGTGTGTGGCAGAGCGGTGAGTCGAAACGCGGTCGCAGGTCAGTTGATCAATACTCTGACACATTTACTCGATGGGTTCGGACAAGGTGGCTTTAAACTGTACAGGGAACAATGGTATGAATACGATGCCTTTCATGGCAGGGAAGTTACAATAATGGCTTCTACCCGATCCGTAACAGGGCGTTACATGGGAGTGGATGATCAGGGTGGACTGCTGCTTGAGACAGCTTCTGGTCTTCATGTGTTTAATGGTGGTGAAGTGTCATTACGTCAGTCATGAACAAACTCACGGGTAGTCAGCTGCAGCTGGATGCAGGAAATACGCGGCTCAAATGGCGTCTGATGGCGGGTAGAGCTGCCGTTCAGTCAGGCTTCATTAATAATGATGCTGACTGGCAGATTATCTTGTCTCTGCTGCTGGAACAATGGGGTACTCTTCATTCCATTGCTATTTCGACAGTCTCTGGAAACGCAAGATTAGGTCAGTTGTTGCGCATATTGTCAGAAGCTACCGGCATAGAGCCATTTATTGCCAAAACCCAAAAAACCTTTGCTGGTCTCACGGTTATCTATAAAGAAGTAGAGAGGTTGGGTGTAGATCGTTGGCTGGCCATGCTAGCGGCACATGCTCATCCACTCGACGACACCAAAGTCGTTGTTAGTTGTGGTACAGCTATTACAGTGGATGTAATTGATGGCCAGGGAGATCATCAGGGGGGCTTCATTGTTCCGGGTATCCGTCTGATGAAGAAAGCTCTGGCGGTCAATACAGCCAATCTCGACAACATTGAGCATCCTGCAGAGGCGACGGCACTGGGCACTGTCACTTCAGAATGCATTAATCATGGTGTTCTGGCCATGGCAGTATCTCTCATTAATGAGACTTGTCTCAAATGGCCGGGAGCCCGTTTGTTTTTAACCGGAGGTGATGCCTCTTTGTTGCAAGCCTATATAAAGGAAGAAATAGAGCAGGTTCTGATTGAAGAGCTGGTTTTGGATGGACTCTCGATTGCCTCTGAAAGACAATAATGTTAATTGATCACTCTGATTAACAATTAACGGGAAGTCATACTTTTTAAAGAGGTTCTTTATAGGGTGTAACTTTCAAAATTCGGTTTTTAGTATGCGCTGGATCGTTCTAATACTTCTCTTGTCCAATGTCGGCTACTTTGTTTGGGGCTATTATCACCAGTCTCATAAGCCTTATCGGGCAATAAAAGTCGACACCGAAGTGCCTGTACAGGCAGGTAAAAGATTGATGCTGCTCTCTGAAATGGCGTCAACACTTCCTGAGCAAACACTGAAGAAAAAAGAAACCAAGGGAATCGCTGAAGCTCAGTGTCTTGTAGTGGGACCTTTTGAATCCTCAGCAAAAGCAGACAGTCTGCAGCAAAAACTCTTTTCAGTGGGTGTTTCGAGTAGAGAACGCTCTGACAATGAGGTAATGCTTGCAGACTACTGGGTGCATATTCCGCCCCGAAGTAATCGTCAGGCGGCAATAAGATTGTTAAGAGAATTGCAGGGGCAGGGGATAGACAGTTTTGTGATTACACAGGGAGAACTGGCCAATGGCATATCTCTGGGGTTATTCAGTAAAGAGGTTTCGGCAAATGAAGTCAGTCGTCGTGTACAAGAAGCGGGTTATGAACCCGCTATTAAAAAGTTGCCCCGTGAGCCTGAAACTTTCTGGCTGGAGATGACGGATTCAGAAGCAAAAAAGTTAAGTGCTGGTTTTTGGGAGAGACAGGCCGACGAATACAATGATCTGAAAATGCTGGAAAAAAACTGCAAAAGCGTTGCATCCGATGATTCGATTCACTAATATACGCCTGCGCTTCGGGGCGGTTAAATAAAGCAGGCTTTCTGTATCGTTTGCAGGGAAACAAACTTGACATTGAAAAGCTCCTGAATAAAATAGCGCAGCACTTGGTGGGGTTCCCGAGCGGCCAAAGGGATCAGACTGTAAATCTGACGCGAAAGCTTCGCTGGTTCGAATCCAGCCCCCACCACCAGATTGCCAGGTCTTCTTTTGTTGTAAGTTGGCTTGATAAGTGGGCATACTGCATGATGTGGTCCTGCTTCGCGGGTATAGTTCAATGGTAGAACCTCAGCCTTCCAAGCTGATGATGCGGGTTCGATCCCCGCTACCCGCTCCATTGATTCTGATTTAAGTGCTCTTGTAGCTCAGTTGGTAGAGCGCACCCTTGGTAAGGGTGAGGTCGGCAGTTCAAATCTGCTCAAGAGCTCCATATGATAGAAATACGGTAGTTTACTCCTGTTTCTGGCCTCTGTTAAAAGAGGTTTAAAAAAGAATAAGACTTTTCAGCTTGATTGGGGTCGATTATAATTGATCGGTCCTTGTATCGGGGTGGGTATAACAAGACTGCTCAAAGATACAGGCCAGTAGTTCAATTGGTAGAGCACCGGTCTCCAAAACCGGGGGTTGGGGGTTCGATTCCCTCCTGGCCTGCCATTTCTATTTTATGTCAGCGTTTTGTTCTGACAAAGCTTATCCGAGTAGAGATAGTCAACCAATGAGTGGAAAACCTGAAGTAGCATCTAAAGGACGACTGGACGGGCTCATGTGGGCTCTGGTGGCGGTTCTGTTAGTTGCTGGTGTTGGCGGGAATGTGTACTTTGGTGAGTATTCTGTTCTCTATAGAGCGTTGGCGTTGGTGGCTCTGGCTGTAGTGGCCGGGTTTATTGCGCTTCAAACCGTAAAGGGTGATGCTTTTTGGACATTGGTCAAAGAAGCAAAGGTTGAGATTCGAAAAGTAGTCTGGCCGACTCGTCAGGAAACTGTTCAGACCACGCTGATTGTTGTGGCGGTGGTTGTTATTATGGGGCTCATTTTATGGGCGCTTGATTCTCTGCTAGGCTGGATCATCAGTAGCCTGATTGGATAGGGATAAATAATGGCGAAACGTTGGTATGTGGTTCATGCCTACTCCGGCTATGAGAAGCAGGTGATGCGTTCGCTGATTGAGCGCGTAAAACTTCATGGTATGGAGGATCTCTTTGGTGAGATTTTGGTGCCTACCGAGGAAGTGGTTGAAATCAGGAACGGCCAGAAGCGCAAAAGTGAGCGTAAATTCTTCCCTGGATATGTATTAGTCCAGATGGAAATGAATGAAGATAGTTGGCATCTTATTAAAGATACTCCTCGAGTGATGGGCTTTATTGGTGGTACCGCGGATAAGCCGGCACCTATCACTGAAAAAGAGGCCGATGCGATACTGCAGCGTGTTCAGGAAGGTGTTGAGAAACCTCGTCCCAAGACGTTGTTCGAACCTGGTGAGATGGTTCGGGTTATTGATGGGCCGTTTGCGGACTTCAACGGCGTAGTAGAGGAAGTGAACTACGAGAAGAGTCGTCTGCATGTGGCGGTAATGATTTTCGGTCGCTCTACACCGGTTGAGCTCGAGTTTGCTCAGGTCGAAAAAGTCTGATCTGTCTTGAGCGTGTCTTTAGGGATAGCAGACACTATAAGAGTTTAAGACCCTGTGCTGTGTGAATGGCGCAGGGTTTTTATCTGAGGGGCGAAAGCCCGGAACGGGTAGCTGAAACAGGTACTTCTGGTGAAAACCGGTAGACGCTGTTGATGCGGTGACCCATTGTTGAGGTTGATATGGCTAAGAAAGTCGAAGCTTACATCAAGCTGCAGGTTCCTGCAGGTAAAGCTAATCCTTCACCACCTGTTGGTCCCGCTCTGGGTCAGCACGGTGTGAACATCATGGAGTTCTGCAAGGCGTTCAACGCCAAGACTCAGGAGATGGACGCTGGTATGCCGATTCCGGTAATCATTACCGTATACGGCGATCGTAGTTTCACTTTTGAGACCAAGACTCCACCTGCATCCGTTCTGCTGAAGAAAGTTCTGAAGCTCAAGAAAGGTTCCGGTCGTCCAAATACAGAAAAAGTAGGTACTGCTACTCGTGAGCAGTTGCTGGAAGTGGCCAGGATTAAAGAACCTGATCTGACTGCAGCAGACGAAGATGCGGCAATCCGCACCATCGCTGGTTCCGCTCGTTCCATGGGTGTCAACGTGGAGGGTGTGGAATAATGGCTAAGATGTCCAAGCGCGCCAAAATGATTGCTGAGAAGGTTGTAGCTGAAAAGGCTTATTCCTTTGAAGAAGCGGCTAACGTCCTGAAAGAAGTATCCAGCGTCAAGTTCAAGGAATCTGTTGAAATTTCAGTCAACCTGGGTGTGGATCCTCGTAAATCTGATCAGGTTGTTCGTGGTTCTACCGTTCTGCCTGCAGGTACCGGAAAAGACGTCCGTGTTGCTGTGTTTACACAAGGTGCTAACGCTGAAGCGGCCAAAGAAGCCGGTGCTGACATCGTTGGTATGGACGATCTTGCTGCTCAGGTTAAAGCTGGCGAAATGAACTTTGACGTTGTTATCGCTTCTCCCGATGCGATGCGCGTTGTAGGTCAGCTGGGCCAGATTCTGGGTCCACGTGGCCTGATGCCTAACCCTAAAGTGGGTACTGTTACTCCAAACGTTGCTGAAGCCGTTAAAAACGCTAAAGCCGGTCAGGTACGTTTTCGTACTGATAAGAACGGTATCATCCACGCGGGTATCGGCAAGATCGATTTTGAAGCGGGTTCACTGCAAGAGAACGCTGAAGCACTACTGGCTGAACTGAAGAAGCTGAAGCCTTCTTCCAGCAAGGGTATTTACATGAAGAAAGTCACCCTGTCTTCTACTATGGGCCCGGGACTGACCATCGACATGAACTCACTGAATATCTAGTATTCACGGATTTGCTTAAAGCAGCCTTGAGCTGATAAACAGCCTTGAGCTGGTAAATGAATAGCGGAAAGCTGCAGGCAGCATGTCTGCAGTATCCGAAAGACTTTGGGGTCTCCGGTTTTCGGAGGTCGTCAAAGATCGTAGGTGTGAAGATCTGTGCCTGTTTAATCGGGGTTGGGCCAGAGGTCTGACAAAAAGATCGACGCTTAATTTCCTGCGTAGACGGTGAGCAATACAAAAGACTGTTACAGTGTTTTGCTATTAACCCTTCACCGTATTGTAATTGCCCGGCTTTTCAGTGGCTGAAGAGCTGGGTGTTAACTTCATAATTTGGAGTAAAGCCAATGGCGTTAGGACTCGAAGACAAGAAGGCGATTGTCGCCGAAGTCAGCGAGGCTGCACAAAGCGCTCTGTCGGCTGTAATCGCGGACTACCGTGGTCTCACGGTTGACCAGATGACGCAACTGCGTAAGCAGGCTCGTGAAGGTAACGTATACCTGAAGGTTGTACGTAACACCTTGGCCAAGCGCGCTGTTGAAGGCACTGATTTCGAGTGCCTGCAAGACTCTCTGGTTGGTCCAACTGTGCTGGCCTTCTCTCAGGAAGACCCGGGCGCGGCAGCGCGTCTGATGAAGGACTTCGCTAAAGAGAACGATGCTCTGGAAGTTAAGGCTCTGTCCATCTCTGGACAGGTTCTGGGTGCAGAGCAAATTGATGTTCTGGCCAAGATGCCTACTCTGGATCAGGCTCGCGCGATGCTGATGAGTGTGATGATTGCACCTGTGACCAAGCTGGCAAGAACTCTGAACGAGTTCCCAGGCAGCATTACACGTGTAATGGCAGCTGTTGCCGACGAGAAGAAAAAAGCCGCATAAGCCCTTTGGCAGGCATGAAGTTCACTGCAAAGGAAGTCCTTGGTGTGGAAGTGACCTGCTGGCTGGTTTTTCTCTCTTATTTAATGAATTCCGGGGTTTTACCCCAAAAAAGATTTTTGGAGACATACAATGGCTCTGTCTAAAGAAGATATCCTGAATGCAATCGCTGAAATGTCTGTAATGGATGTTGTTGAGCTGGTTGAAGCTATGGAAGAGAAGTTCGGCGTTTCTGCTGCTGCTGCAGTTGCTGCTGCTCCTGCTGCTGCTAGCGACGCTGGCGCTGCTGCTGCTGAACAGACTGAATTTGACGTCATTCTGACTTCTGCTGGCGACAAGAAAGTAAACGTAATCAAGGTTGTTCGCGGCGCGACTGGCCTGGGTCTGAAAGAAGCTAAAGCTGTTGTAGACGGCGCTCCTGCTCCTCTGAAAGAAGGTGTGAGCAAAGAAGAAGCTGAAGACCTGAAGAAGCAGCTGGAAGAAGCTGGCGCTTCCGTAGAAGTTAAGTAATTCTACGACAGCGTTGAAATATCCAGAGCCTATTGCATAATAGTCTCAGGTGGCTGGTGCCTTTATGGCACCGGCCTTTTTCCG
>NZ_JAHHPS010000427.1:0-3108 GCF_024606275.1 Endozoicomonas sp. SESOKO4
GACCCCGTCTGAGGAGACCCCGTCTGAGGAGACCCTGTCTGAGGCGACCCTGTCTGAGGCGACCCCTTCTAAGGTGTTCCCACCCATAGAGTTGCCGCCAGTGGTTGGGTTGCTACCTATGTCATAAGCTTGCGGCGGAAATAGTGGGTCTGAATCGTATTGGAGTTGAATAGCAGGGAGATCAACCAATACATCGAAAGGCGAGGTTTGTCGGGAATGTTCAATGTCCCAGTGACCTATGTCACTAAAGCAATGATCATCAGGCAAATTGGGGTATGAGCTTACATAAGAGTTCAGCAACCATTCACTGAGTTCGCTGCTCATGGACGATTGCGGGAATTGACAAATGCCATGACAGGGAAATACGAAACAATTCAAACCCAGGGTATGGTGGTGGTGTTGAGGGTCACCGTTACCGCCGCCGTAGTCAGTATTCAAGGTGCTGCTGAAAGAGCCTGCCGGGTGCAGTGGTGCTATTGCAGTGTCCTGAACGGATGATTTTGATGACTGCCCTTGTGACTGTTGTCCAGAACCCAACATCATAGTGATGCTCTCAAATGGTTGATTTCCCTGTGTCAGCATAGATGTTGCCTCTTGTCGTTCAGCCGGGCTAAGTAACGGGAAGTCGGGGTTCCAATGGCTTTTCAAAAGCCAACCAACAGCGACAACTAGTTCTATAAGTACCCATGAATAAGGAGAGCTTAGAGGGGTTTCCTTCGTTGTCAGGTTCAGTTCGTAGGCAATTAGCAGATGAGTAGTGTAAGACCATTGCCAGGGAAGCGACTCAATAGTGGTCGTTTTTACCTCGTAACCGTCTGGTCTGTGTCGTTTGTCATCAGGAAGAGAGGCTGACTTTTCAGAGCCGTTTGTATCGGTAATGTCTGACGAGTTGACTGGCAACGCGCGGCGCTCAAGCTTTATAGAAAAGCCTTGGTTTTGGGAAGTTGCATTCTGTTCAAGATCGACTACAAAACGTTCTGTTAACGCTTGGGCCTGACAGGCGACAGATAACGTCAGTAAATGCAATAGCATTATTGCAAAGAGAGATTGTTTAATAATTCTATCCTTACTTTTTGACTTACAGAAGGCAAGGATAGATCAATAAAATGAGTGTGTTTTCTGTCAAGGACCTAATCTTCTGTAGGGGAGGATTTCGTAAGGAATTGCCAGTGGAAGATTGATTTGAGTGAACTTCGGGTGCCATCCAGTAAACGACCATTCTGGCAATATCATCAAGCTCCATGCCACTCCGGGCGAAGAAGCGCCTGAGACGTTTACGCCCGGAGTCGATCACTGGACCAGATCGTTACTTAATCGCTGTCGCTTTTTTAGGGACAAAGGGCATCGTTCTGGTTTACATCAACAGGCTTGCGCTTTCGATGTTCTCTTTTGTGAGTCGACAGCGTTTGAGCATTCTTGCAGACCTTTCCACATGGCCGCTGTATGCCATCCTCTCCGACCACTGCTGCATAACAGGTCTGTTGTCCTCTGTGGTATCTGCTTTTGTGCTCCGACAGGGCTTTAATATTCTTGAAGACCTTTCTGCATGGCCGTTCTATGCCATCCTTACTGATCTCTGCCCCTTCACAGGTTTGTTGTTCGCTATGGTCTCTCCTTTTGTGATCTGACAGGTCTTGAGCACTCTTGCAGATTTTTCCGCAGGGTCGCGGCTGGCCATCCTCCCCGGCCAAGGTTACGTTACAGGTTTTTTTTCCGCTGTGCCTCTTTCTTTTGTGAGCCGACAGGGCTTTAATATTCTTGCAGACTTTTCCGCATGTCAGGTGTTGGTCCTCTCCCCCGTCCACTATCACATCACAGGTTTTTTGCCCGCTGTGAAATAATCTTTTGTGCTCCGACAGGGCTCTGGCATTTTTGAAGACCTTTCCACATGGCCGCTGCAAGCCGTCCTTCCTGACATCTGTCTCTTCACAGGTTTGTTGTTTGGTGTGGTCTCTTCTTTTGTGCTCCGACAGATCCAGCCTGCTATTGCAGACCTTCCCGCATAGTTGTGGCTGACCATATTTCAGGTTCACTATCACGTCACAGATTTTTTCCCCAATATGATATCTACTTTTGTGATTCAACAGAGCTTGAGCATTCCGGAAGATCCTTCCGCAAAGCCGCTGCTGGCCATTCTCCCAAGTTACTGTTGCGTCACAGCTTTTTTGCACGGTGTGCTTGCTGCTTTTGTGACTCGACAGGACTTTAGTATTCTTGAAGACCCTTCCGCATTGTCGCAGCTGAACATTCTTCCCGATCATGACCACGTTACAGGTTTGTTGTGCGGTGTGGTATCTGCCTTTGTGATCCGACAGAGCTCTGGCATCCCTGCAGACCATCCCGCATGGACGCTGTTGGCCATCCTCCCCAATCACTGTCACGACACAGGTGGGTTGCGTGGCAGCGTCAGTTGTAAAAGCAACCCCTGCACTCATTGATTCCATTGAGTTGCAGCGACCGCTTGAGGTGCCATCCACGGCACGCACATGTAGCTTAAATTGTGGGTGAGAATCGCGTTGGAGTTGAATAATAGTGAGTTGATCCAATGTTTCGAAGAGTGAGAAATCTGTAAGGTCTTCAGAATCAAAACGACCTGTGCAACTAAAGCAATATCCGTCGGCCAAATGAAGGCATGAACTTTGTCCGAAGTGCTGCCGCCATTCAGCGGGGTCACTGCTATCGGGTATTGTTCGAAACTGACAAATGCCATGACAGGGGTGGATGAAACAATTTAAGCCCAAAGTATGTTGGTGTTGTTCAGGGTCACCGTCACCGCCGTCATAGTCTGAATTCGGCGAGCGAGTGAAAGAGTCAGTATGCTGGGTGGTGGGTTCCCGGGCTTGCCGGGTGGACGGCTCTGATGGCTGATGCGGTTGTTGGTTTTCTCCGGAACCCAGCATTATAGCGATAGCCTTAAACGGTTGATTCTGGCGTGTCAGCACGGCTGTAACCTCTTGTTGTTCAACCGGGTTAAACAGTGGTGAATAGGTGTTCCAATAACTTTTTAAGAGCCAACCGGCAGCGACAAACACTTCCAGAGGTAGCCATGAATAAGAGTTGGAATTCAGAGGAGCATTTCTGGTGGTCAGGATTAGTTTATAACCGACC
>NZ_JAHHPS010000428.1:0-1292 GCF_024606275.1 Endozoicomonas sp. SESOKO4
TCAATGGTGAGGAGGTTGATTACTATAAGTTCCATCGGGTCGGAGAGTTTGAGGCTACTCTGGCGCAAGAAGGCATTATGCATCAATTTATTGCCAAAAGTGACCGCTTTAAAAGCCTGACACCCCGTTTTGGTCAGTACCTCGTTGTACTGGAAAAGGATCTTCCCGAGCGTACCCGATGTTTCACGGACCGCCTGCAAGTGAGCGATGTTGGTGGCGAAAGAGCCGTTCTGGTCTATCACTTCAAGGCGACAAACCACTACGGTAAATACGCTCACACTCCTGAAGATACCAGCACTCCTTACGCAACTGCTGAGCAAGGTCTGTTGAATGGCATTCATGATATTGGCGTACTTAATGGCAAGTTTGGCATTATGCCAACGTCAACCATACCGTCATTTCACGCTACCGGGCGTCGTTGGGTGTTCCTCAGTCCGTTGTTGGGGAACTCGGATTATTTTGCCTTTCCATTACCCGGAGATTTTGAAGGCTGGATCGAAGCCATTGAGCGTCCCGATTTTGGTTGGGATGGTTTGCGGGATTGGGGTGATGTTGAGTTTTATGGCTCCATGAAAAGCGGCCTTGGTTTTACAGACTCTAAAACCTGGGGTTATACCCCAGAGGTTTTACAGCGGTTGAGTTTTGCCAATGCCATGTGTGAAAACCTGCTGGCAGCTGTGTTGTTAAGATCACGTTTGCGTCGGGACTCTGCGGATTATCATTATCAAATTGACCAGTCAGTGAAAGAGACAGAAAACTTCATTGAACAGCTACTGAACGAATACCTGTCGGGTCTGTTTGCAAAAGAAAAAGAATTACAGCCCAAGCCAAGATTGCAAAAATTTATGCAGCTTGACGATGCTAAATATCTTTCATGGTTGACTCGCACGGCTCAGGAGATCCTGTACTGGACGGCTCTGCAACCTGATGAGGTCAAAGCCTCTTGTGCATTTACTCCTTCTGCTGAGTGCTACTCAGAACACTTAAAGCGCGAGGGAGTTCTGGATGAAATATTGTACCCGAAACCTTTGCACCGCTTGGACAGGCAGAAAAAATTTCCCAGAGACTTCCTTCGATGCAATGGTCAGTTCAATCTCGGAGCTAATAATGCTGTTTTTCCCCTGGTCAGTCTTGTTAAGGGACTTACGTTGTTTGCCGGCAATATTTTTGCATTCGCGGATCAATACGCAGAGGAGGATAATATGGAATGACGTTGATATGGCCGAGCCTGGTAAACATCTAGCAGCCTGTCGGACTTAAGGCTGTCCTACTGCGGTTGCAATAAATTGGTC
>NZ_JAHHPS010000429.1:0-2316 GCF_024606275.1 Endozoicomonas sp. SESOKO4
TGAATAGCGTCTGTTATGAAAAGGATGCGTGTTGTGGACAAAAGAGTTGAGGTATAATCCGCCTCTTTTTTACTGGCCTGTTAACGAATAAAGGTGATGTGACCTTGGCAGTGGATTTTCCAACCCGGTTTGATGTGATAGTGATAGGTGGTGGCCATGCGGGCACAGAGGCCGCACTCGCTTCTGCACGCATGGGTGTTAAAACACTCTTGTTGACCCATAACATCGAAACTCTGGGGATGATGTCATGTAATCCTGCCATCGGTGGTATTGGTAAGAGCCACTTGGTGAAAGAAGTGGATGCCCTGGGTGGAGCCATGGGTCTGGCGACGGATTTGGCAGGTATTCAGTTTAGGGTTTTAAATGCGCGAAAAGGTCCCGCTGTCAGGGCTACCCGAGCCCAGGCTGATCGAGCACTCTATAAAGAAGCGATCCGGAATATTCTGGAAAATCAGGACAATTTGTGGATATTCCAGCAATCCGCTGATGACCTGATGATAGAGCAGGGTCAGGTCACTGGTGTTGTGACGAACATGGGTATCCGATTCCTTTCAACTAATGTCGTTCTGACCGCTGGGACTTTCCTGGGTGGTCGAATTCATATTGGTCTGGAAAATCACAGTGGTGGCAGAGCAGGAGATCCTCCTTCCATCGCTTTGGCCAATCGATTGAGAGATCTTGATTTGGCCGTTGAGCGTCTGAAAACAGGCACGCCTGCCCGGATTGACGCCCGTTCTGTTGATTTTTCGGTGATGGAAGAGCAACCGGGTGACACACCGGTTCCGGTTATGTCGTATCTGGGCTCTTTTGAACAGCATCCACGTCAAGTGTCTTGTTATATTACTCATACCAACGAACGGACCCATGAGATCATTCGCGGTGGTCTTGATCGTTCACCCATGTTTACCGGGGTGATTGAAGGCATTGGCCCAAGATACTGCCCTTCCATTGAAGACAAGATCACCCGTTTTGCAGACAAGTCATCACATCAGGTGTTCCTCGAGCCAGAGGGCCTGAATACCAATGAACTTTACCCCAATGGTATTTCCACTAGTCTGCCCTTCGACGTTCAGGTCAATCTGGTGCGTTCTATCCGCGGTCTGGAAAATGCTCACATTACCCGTCCGGGTTATGCCATTGAATACGATTACTTTGACCCAAGAGGTCTGAAATATTCTCTTGAAACAAAAGCAATAGATGGTTTGTTCTTTGCCGGACAGATCAATGGCACCACGGGCTATGAAGAGGCCGCGGCCCAGGGACTACTGGCTGGTTTGAATGCCGGTTTGAGAGCTCAGGGTAAGGAGAGCTGGTGTCCTCGCAGGGATGAAGCCTACATTGGGGTTCTGGTAGACGACCTGATTACTAATGGCACCAGTGAGCCTTATAGAATGTTTACCAGCCGTGCGGAATATCGCCTGATTCTGCGTGAAGATAATGCAGATTTGCGATTGACAGAAAAAGGTCGTGAGTTCGGTCTGGTGGATGACAGGCGCTGGTCGGCTTTCTGCGACAAAAAAGAGCGAATAGAAAAGGAAAGTGAACGCCTGCGGACCACTTACATTCATCCAAAGACTGAAGCTTCGGCAAAAATCGATAGCAAGCTCTCCAACCCCATCAGTCGTGAATACAGTTTGCAGGAACTGCTGCGTCGTCCGGAGCTGACTTATGTGGATGTTGCTTCACTCTCCGGTGAGCCGGAGGAAAACCCTCAGGTGTGTGAGCAGGTTGAGATTGCTACCAAATACGAAGGCTATATCCATCGTCAGACAGAAGAGATTGATCGCCTGCGTCGCTACGAAGGTACAAAGATCCCTGAGACTCTGGATTACAGTGTGATTGAGGGCCTGTCTAATGAGCTGAAGCAGAAACTCGCTGATAACAGGCCAGAAACCCTGGGAAGGGCTTCCCGTATTCAGGGGATGACACCTGCAGCGGTCTCGTTGCTACTGATTCATCTTAAAAAACGTTCGATGGTTGCCTGATTTTTGCCCACTGATGCAGGCCTGAATTTCTAGTTGAGAGATGAAGCCTGTTTCGATTCGGGCATCGGTTTTTCCTTTTCAGAGCCCGCTCTCGGAAAGACTGGCGCTTTGTTTTTAAACGATTGCACAGTCCCATTCGGTCTTTTCTCAGCGGGTAGAGCTTAACGGGTTGAGCGATTAGAGCGGGTTTCCTGATATTCAGAGTCGATGCTGAGAAGTCGGTGATTAACTGAGTCTGTTCTCTAACGGTTAATCCAGTTTTTGATGGCTTACCGGAGAAAAGATCAGCCCCTGACTTGAGCCTGCCAAGAATAGTCTGTGAGAGTCGTTT
>NZ_JAHHPS010000430.1:0-1291 GCF_024606275.1 Endozoicomonas sp. SESOKO4
GCTGAGCTCCATATTGAAAATAAGCTTGAGGAAGCCGAAAAACAAATGGCTGAAATGAGGAGAAAAAGGCATAGGAGTCCTCTGGATCAAATTAAAAAAGCGATGGGTAAGACTGTTGATACAGTCAAACATGAAGCAGAAGATTTTCTAGACGATTTGTCACAGGCTAAACGTTTGCATGATCGGAAAATTAAAATATCCAACGAAGAAGGTGTATTGAAGAATTTGATCAAACAAAGAGACACACTGAAGTGGTATAAGAACCCTAAAGAAAGCTTCAATCTGTGGCGGGATATTGGGACGAAGGAAGCCGCTATCGCCGCTCTTAAGAAGGAAAATCATCAACATGGAATGCGTTCATAGGAAAGTTTTTTTATTGACATCCCTTAGCCCTTCAATGTGACTCCCCAGCCGCCAGATAATGAATAACCCTGCCAATGTGGCGGCTGATTCATAAATAAGTTCTGACTGTTCCATCGGCGCCAACGCCAATATTAAAAAGACCGGAAGGCAGAATACCAAGGTTCTCATGGTGACGACCCAACCTATTGAAATCAGTCGAGTCCAGAACTGTTCTCCCTGACGACCCCCGTTGCAAAGCCAGGCATAAAAGATAGCAATAAAGGGAATAGAGAGTTCTATTACTTCGAGCCAGCCCGAATGGGAAAAGCTGTCATTAATGTTTTCAGGAAAAAAAAACAAGGTTAGAAACACCAGCCAACATAACAGGTACAGGTAGGTTTCTTGACCAGAGAGAGGCTTCTGCCTCAGTCGCTCTTTTAACCAGTTAATATTCCAAAACACTACGAACTGCATAATCTTACCCTCCAAACAGCTTATATACCTTAGAGGCTCTGGGGAATGAATAGTTCCCCGAGCCTGTAAGGTGCCAGAAGATTAGATCAACAGAAAACCAATGCTTGCAAACAGGGGAACCATCCAGGCAATGGGCAGCTTCCAGACTGCCAGAAGCAGGTAAGCCATTAATGCCAGGGCAACGTCTTGGGCATCCTTGATGGCCAGAGTAATGACCGGGTTGTAAAAGGCTGCCAGAAGCAGGCCCACCACCGCGGCATTAATGCCATTGATAGCGGCTCTCAGCTTTGGCATCGACTTTAGACGATTCCAGAAAGGCCAGGCTGCTGCCAGCAGAAGGAAAGAGGGGGCAAAAATACCAAAAAGAGCGGCCAGTGCATGGGAAATATTGTAGGTGCCACCGTATACACCGCCCAGAAAAGGAGCCAGGGCAAACATAGGGCCGGGTACTGCCTGAGCGGCGCTGTAACCTACC
>NZ_JAHHPS010000042.1:0-1386 GCF_024606275.1 Endozoicomonas sp. SESOKO4
GACGGTCACTTTGGGGGATCTTCAGACAGGAGATAAGGCCCGGGTCTCTGCTTTCAGAAAATCAGGCTCAGCCTATCGTCGTAAGCTTCTGGCCATGGGGCTCACGCCCGGGACCTGTTTTAGAGTATGCAGAGTAGCGCCTCTCGGTGATCCTGTTCAGCTTCAGGTTCGCGGATTTCAACTCAGTCTGCGTCGACACGAAGCGGTAGCCGTTGAAGTGGTCCGTCTATGAAGGAGCATGTATTTGCGATTGTTGGCAACCCCAATTGCGGCAAAACCACTATTTTTAACGTTTTGACGGGTGCGAGTCAGCATGTGGGTAACTGGCCTGGTGTTACCGTAGAAAAACGCAGTGGCCGTTATCAGCATAACAATCAGTCCGTTGAGGTAGTTGATCTGCCGGGTACCTATTGTCTGGATGTGGTCGACGATCAGGTGTCGATGGATGAACGCATTGCCCGCGACTTTATCCTTGCCCGTGAAGCCCGGTTGATTGTTAACGTTGTCGATGCTTCAAACATTGAACGTAACCTTTATCTGACTACGCAGTTGTTGGACATGGGTCTGCCAGTCATTGTCGTTCTCAATATGATCGATGTTGCCAAAGATAAAGGCCTTAAGATCAATGCTGAAAAACTGTCCCAACAGCTAGGTAGTCCTGTTCACACCATGGTGGCCTCCAGAGATAAAGGAACTGTCGGTCTCAAAGAGCTGATTCATCAATGCTTTATCTACGGAATTGAACCGGCTAAACCGCAATCTCTGGGAAAATCTCTGGAAAAGGCTGTTTCTTACCTGCGGGAGTCTGTTGCCAACGAGATTGAAGACTCCTCAATCGCTCGCTGGGTATCACTTAAATTACTGGAAGGCGAGGCTGGTTTTGTCGATCAGGTTTCTCAGGGTCTGATGGACAGGGCGGCAGAAGCGCGATTGCAACTTGAAGCTACCTATGATGCAGAGATGGATATCATAGTGGCAAACGGTCGCTACGAAACCATCAGCCTCATCATGCAGGATACTGTCAAAACTTCGGATACTGTGAGTCGTGGTCTCACTGAGCGCATCGACCGCATTGTTCTAAATCGATTGTTGGGTTTGCCGATCTTTTTCGGGGTTATGTATCTGATGTTTATGTTCTCAGTGAACATAGGTAGTACTTTTATAGACTTTTTTGACATTCTTTCAGGCACTATCTTTGTCGATGGTGTGAGCCATCTGCTTGAAAATATCGGCGCGCCGGACTGGCTCACTGCACTGTTGGCCAAAGGTCTTGGTAGCGGTATTCAGACTGTCTCAACCTTCATTCCGGTGATTGCTTTTCTGTTCCTGTTCCTTTCGGTAATCGAGGATTCAGGCTACATGGCCAGGGCCGCTTTTGTCATGGAT
>NZ_JAHHPS010000431.1:0-1736 GCF_024606275.1 Endozoicomonas sp. SESOKO4
ATGTTCAAAACAAGATTCCTCAGGAGCGCTCCAAAACAAGACCCAAGGTTGACAGAAGCAGCGAAGATGCCCTGAAAGTAGCTTTGAAAGACGCTAATGCATCGTTGAAAGAAGCCAGGAATCTTCAGTCCGAGGCGCACAGTCTGGCCAAGCAGGGCGTACTGGAAGAGAACTTGCTGGAATTGGGACTGGGCGGTAAGAGAATGACCAAGGCTGAAAACGACGCATTTTGCGCGGCCCGGGATTCTGACGAGCTGGTGAGTTCACGAAAGCAGGACGTGAAGGATCTGGAGCGTGCCCAAAAAGATCTGAAAGCAGAACAAAAGAGGGCTGCAAAGGCTGATAAGAAAGCGCATCAGGCGCTAGACCGATTGCAAAAAGACTCATTGTCTCTGGGTAGGTCGGTACCAAAAATCCGTAGTAAAGTGGTGACAGCCAAGGATCATTCCCGCAAAAGATTGGGAGAAGAACTCAAGTCTTTGCAAAGGGCCCAGAAGAAAGCTAAGGCTCTCGCAGCTCATGGTAAGAAGTTACTGGCTAAAGCCGATGAAAAGCAGATGAAGCATGGCATTGATACAGTGCCAGTGAAAGACGCGATCAAGCATCATATTTCAGACGCTGAAACCGAAGTCAAACAGCTGGAAATCGAAGTGGCTTCGTTAAAGCAAACAGTGAAATTGGCTCGACAATCTGAAAAAGCATACAAGAAACAGCAAAAAGAAGACGATAGAATTCTCAGGCAACAGGAGAAAGCAGCAAAAAAGGCTGCCCGAAAGAAAACCGGACTGTCTGAGAAAACGCAAAGTCCAAAAGAGCTGCTAAAGAAAAACGAAGCATCAAAAGTTGAAAAGCCGATAAAAGAGCCAATAATTGAGGGGCAGAAGCAAGAGGTTTCCAGAACACCATCCGACAGGGCCAGTTTCAGTCCATCAGAGCTGCCTCCTTTGAAGTCTGGTAAGACCCAGATGAGGGCTTTTCTTAAGGGGATTACGCCTCAAAAAGCAATGACTGCACAGGCGCTGGAAAAGGCCATGGAAACTTTGCACAAACCCAATGACTATCGACAGGTGTTGGCTGATATTGTGGCCTCAGGTCTGAATGTTGAGGAACAAGTCAGGCTCAGGTCCGGTCTCAGTGCTTGCATGTTGGGAGCCATGAGAGATCCGGAGAAATTTAAACTTTTCAATAGGGGGTTTATTGAACATATTATGTTTGGCGATAGTATGGTCGAAATCCAGCAGCAATACCCTGTGTCAGTGAAAAAAGACTTGGAAAGAATTGACAAAGAAGCAGCGAGGAAATAACACATTCATGGAATCCGACCATCTGCAGCAGCTCCAGCAGCGGGTAAGCGAGGCAGAAGCCTTTGAAGCCTCCGTTTTGAAAAATCTGGAAGAGGTCCAGCATAGGGTTGGAGAGTATTCCGAGAAACTGACCCGTCTCAATAGCAAGATGGCGCTGTTGGAAGCTAGTCAGGCAGCCGATGAAGAGCTGGCAGGGAAAATGGATGTACTTAAATCCGAGCGGGACGACGCCGAGGCAGCCTATCGTGAACAGACCGCCCAAGAGTCGAGACTACAAAGAATGGAACTGGACGCCATCAGCCACCTTAAGGTGGCCAGAAATGAGCTGAAAATCGCCCAGCTCAAATCCGGCTCCTGAAAGCAGCGTTACAACTCTCCGGTAGGCTTCTCGGCAGGGGCTGCTGGGGGTGGGGTCTGAAGTGGTCCATTCAT
>NZ_JAHHPS010000432.1:0-1333 GCF_024606275.1 Endozoicomonas sp. SESOKO4
CGGAATGGAAAGACAAGGATGGCGAGTTCAGTATGGAGCTGTTCCGCTCCTTCTCGTCTATGAACCATTGCAAAGGCATGCTCAAACATGAGCAAGTGAAAGAAGTGCTAGGCTGGCCGGAATGGAAAGACAAGGATGGCGCGTTCAATATGAAGCTGTTCCGCGCCTTCTCGTCCATGAAACGTAGTAATGGCATGCTCAAACACGAGGAAGTGAAAGAGGTGCTGGGCTGGCCGGAATGGAAAAACAAGGATGGCGCGTTCAATATGGAACTGTTCCGCACCTTCTCATCCATGAATCACGACAAAGACATACTCAACCATGAGGAAGTGAAAGAAGTGCTGGGCTGGCCGGAATGGAAGAACAAGAGTGGCGAGTTCAACATGGAACTATTCCGCGCTTTTTCATCCATGAATAGTAGTAAAGGCATGCTCAAACATAAGGACGTGAAAGAGATACTGGGCTGGCCGGAATGGAAAGACAAGAATGGCGAGTTCAATATGGAGCTATTCCGCTCCTTCTCGTCCATGAATAATTGCAGGGGCATGCTCGAACATGAAAAAGTGAAAGAGGTGCTGAACTGGCCGGAATGGAAAGACAAGAATGACGAGTTCAGTATGGAACTGCTCCGGGCTTTCTCGTCCATGTACAACAAAAAAGGCACACCCAAACATCAGGAAGTGAAAGAGGTGCTGAGCTGGCCGGAATGGAAAGATAAGAATAACGAGTTTAGAAATGGGCTGTTCCGCGTTTTCTCGTCCATGAATCACAGCAAAGGCCTGTTCAAACATGAGGAAGTGAAAGAGGTGCTGAGCTGGCCGGAATGGCAAGACAAGGATGCCGGGTTCAGTATGGAGCTGCTCCGAGCCTTCTCATCCATGAATCATGGCAAAGGCATGCCCAAACATGAGCAAGTGAAAGAGGTGCTGGGCTGGCTGGAATGGCAAGACAAGGATGCCGGGTTCAGTATGGAGCTGTTCCGCGCCTTTTCGTCCATGAATAATGGCCAAGGCATGCTCAATAATAAGGAAGTTAAAGAGGTGCTGGACTGGCCGGAATGGAAGGACAAAAATGGCGAGTTCAATATGGAGCTTTTCCGCGCCATTTCGTCGATGAATCATAGCAAAGGCATGCTCAAGCATGAGCAGGTGAAAGAGGTGCTGGGCTGGCCGGAATGGAAAGACAAGGATGGCGACTTCAGTATGGCGCTGTTCCGCTCCTTTTCGTCTATGAACCATTCCAAAGGCATGCTCAAACGTGAGCCAGTGAAAGAGGTCTTGGGCTGGCCGGAATGGAAAGACAAGGATGGCGAGTTCAGCATGGAGCTGTTCCG
>NZ_JAHHPS010000433.1:0-1169 GCF_024606275.1 Endozoicomonas sp. SESOKO4
TGGTAGCTCTTTCTTCCCATGATCCATGATCGTTCAGGCGATAGATTTTCGCCTTTTTATCTCTACTGCGGGTGATCACACAGCGGCTATCGGGGCTGAAGGTGGTTGAGAGGACCCAATCATTATGAGAAATGATGGCTTTTTCGTTCCATGATCCGTCTTCCAGACCATAGATTATCGCCCTGCCATCTTGACCGGAGGTTACCATATGGCTGCTATCGACGCTGAATGTGACAGAGAAGAAACGATCCTCATTGGGAAAGATGGCTTTTTCTTCCCATGCCCCATCGTTCTCAAGGCCACAGATTTTCATCCTGTTACCTTCACAACAGGTGATCATATGTCGGCTATCGGCGCTGAATTTGGCTGACCAGACTGGTTTGTCATGGGAAATGATGGCTATTACTATCCATGACCCATCGTTCATCTTGCCATAGATTTTTGCTGTATGATCCAGACTGGTGGTCACCATATAGCAACTATCGGCGCTGAAGGTGGCTGATGTTAAAGAATCGTGGCTAATGATGGCTTTTTCTGCCCATGACTCATCGTCTTCCAGACCATAGATTTTCGCCTTGCCATCGTGACTGGCGGTCACTACATAGCGATCGTTGGCGCTGAAGGTAGCTGACATGAGACGATTATCATGGGTAATAGTGGTTTTTTCTTCCCATGAATGTTCGTCCTTCTTGCCATAGATTCTCGCATTGCGATCTT
Organism: Endozoicomonas sp. SESOKO4; assembly: GCF_024606275.1. Taxonomy (NCBI): domain Bacteria; kingdom Pseudomonadati; phylum Pseudomonadota; class Gammaproteobacteria; order Oceanospirillales; family Endozoicomonadaceae; genus Endozoicomonas; species Endozoicomonas sp. SESOKO4. Next base: position 718 of record NZ_JAHHPS010000433.1, read on the forward strand.
CACTGGCGGTCACTACATAGTGGCCATCGTTACTGAGCATGAATGATATGACACGACCATTATGGGGGATAGTGCCTTTTGCTTGCCATGAACCATCGGTCTCCCGACCAAAGATTATCACCGTTTTACTATCGCTGACGCTCACCAGATAGCGGCCATCGGCACTGAAGGTAGCAGAGTTGATCTTGCCATTATTGGGGAGGGAGGCTTTTGTCTCAAATATAAATGTTTTGCATTCAATCATCAGTTTAGTGAGAGTGAAAGAGAACAGAGCAGGAAAGTCAATACTCCCATGACGATCCATGACTGACTTGACTAATGCCTTATCCATTGTAAACCGGCTCAACCAATTCTCGAGTTGATCCTTATCTTTTTCAGTGACGATTGTCTTTATTAGAGCCTGGTGTGATGAAGCAATCTGGCGATACCATGCCCTAGCCATTGAAGCATCA
>NZ_JAHHPS010000434.1:0-1220 GCF_024606275.1 Endozoicomonas sp. SESOKO4
TCATCAAAACAGACCTGTACAGAACCTGTGTGGTGACAATAAACGACCAGAGGCAAGGGTTTAAGCTCCAATGCCTTTTCACACTGACGCTTGGACTCCAGGATATCGGCAATATTTGCCCGTTTATCGTTGTAGACGCAAAAGCATTTGATCTCTTCCTTGCGATAGTGGATGAGCACCAGTTCCGGGAAATTATAAATGTGGGTATAATCGCCGGGTTTCAATTTAGGTAAACTGAATGTCCCATTTGCTTGCAGATGTCCTGAGGTGAAACGGGGATAAACTCTCCAGATGATTTGATTGGCACGCTCACGACTTTTCTTGTGTAATGATCGTAGATCAGACAGTAGTTTTATTGTCAGTGTATCCGGTGTTAGGCTGGGCTCCTCCAGCAACCGATTAGTCAGTGCGTCACGTTTATAGACATACAGGCATTTGGGATCAGTAATGCCTACCATCCATTGATCTAACGCTTCTGTTACTCGCTCGGTGGGCATCATCTCTCCGGGCAGAGCGAGGGTGAAGGGTCTTGGTGTGCCCTTGCCAGCAAAGTAATTTCTTTCTTCAACCAATCCAATATGCCGAAATGCCAGACGTCCACTCTCAGCGGCCCGCAGTAGCTCCTGTCGCTCATATTCCCTGGGATGGGGCAGCAGCTTGCGGGTTGGCTCGCTGATTGTCCATTGGCCAGAGGCTGTTGCCGATTGGGTGGCGAACTTTGGTTGAGGTTGAGGTTGAGGGCACGGGCTCGCAGAGATCGCCGCTCCATGGACAACATTCATGGTAATACTCCAGTAAAATTTATTATTTGCCCAATTCCGTAAGGAGGGATTCTATCGTTCTTGGAGTAAACGGCTGGTAAAAAGTTCCATTGCAGTCTGTTGTCCGTAACTGCATGTTCAAAGCAAGATCAAAGGATTGTACATGCCCACCCCGCTGGAGCATCCATCCTCCCGAGCATCAGGCTTCGCTATCTTCTTTGGTACCAGCATTTCCTTCTCTATCGGGAGTTCATTGTCGGTAAAGTAGCGTCGCTTCTCGCTGACCACGGCAATCCCCCGTTTTTTCAGCACTTTTTGGGCTGCCTCCGAAGCCAGCGTGGTTTGCGTCAAGGTGCCCAGGTTCATTTGGATAGCTTCGCTCTTTAGCCGCTGCACCTCTTTCTCCAATGCCTGTTGTGTTGACGGACTGAGCAGCGACGGGTCATGTTCGTACTGCAT
>NZ_JAHHPS010000435.1:0-1016 GCF_024606275.1 Endozoicomonas sp. SESOKO4
GACTTAACTTTCCGGCAGCCAGTCCTCAGTCATGATTTGCTCAAAGCTCCAGGGGCACTCAGCCGGGAAATCATCGGGCTTATATTTCATGTCAGCCGCTGCATCCCTCTTTGCAGACCGATAAGCTTTTGGTAAGACCTCATCAATCTTACTGTTTAGGCTGGGGTTATCTTCGAGAAGATCGAGGATGACGCCTCGTTGTTTAGCGACGCTGACCAGCCAGCTCCTGTACCAGTCCGTCATTGTGTGCTGATCGTCTTTTCCGGACTGTATTTGCCATTTGAGCAGGTGCAGGAGCAATTCTTTAGTACAACTGCGTAAAGCCTGATACTGAGCCTTGCCCATATCTTCAATTTCCTCTACCAGGTTGGCAATATCAAGCTCATCAAAGCGTCCTTGCTTAATCAACTCGGCCTGACGATAGGACCAGCTGTAGAAGTCAGTGTCATACAGGTTTTCCATAAAAAATCCTCCATTGCCCTACCACTCTAGGCGTAAACCAGAAGGGAATCAAAATGGACTGCAGTTGCAGGCACCATTGCGGTCGGGATTTTGCCCGAGAGTTTGACATTATTGACAGTAGGTACGAGCATACAGAAAAGCCTCAAAAGTGCTATTATTCCGGGGTTTCAGTCAAACCTATTATGGATGCCTAAATTGTCACAATACGTCTATACCATGAATCGGGTGAGCAAGACCGTTCCCCCGAAGCGCCAGATTCTTAAAGACATTTCCCTCTCTTTTTTCCCCGGTGCCAAAATTGGTGTCCTGGGTCTGAACGGTGCCGGTAAGTCCACTCTGCTGCGCATCATGGCCGGTGTTGACCAGGAATTTGATGGTGAAGCCCGTCCGCAACCCAACCTGAAGGTTGGCTATCTGCCTCAGGAGCCTCAACTGACACCCGGTAAAACGGTTCGTGAAGTAGTGGAAGAAGCCCTGGGTGAAATCAAGGAAGCTCAGGGCAAGCTGGAAGCGGTTTACGCCGCCTACGCCGAGCCAGATGCCGACTTTGATGC
>NZ_JAHHPS010000436.1:0-1552 GCF_024606275.1 Endozoicomonas sp. SESOKO4
CCGATATTCATATCGAAACCTTCGAAAACTGTCTGGTGATTCGCTTCCGTGTCGATGGTGTTTTGAGAGAAATCCTTCGACCCCAGCGCAAGCTGGCGGCATTGCTGGTATCCCGTATCAAGGTTATGGCCAAACTGGATATTGCCGAGAAGCGGGTTCCTCAGGATGGTCGTATTTCCCTGCGACTGGGTGGTCGTGCCGTCGATGTCCGGGTATCGACACTGCCTTCTCGTCATGGTGAGCGAATCGTATTGCGTTTGCTGGATCGCAACAGTGTCCGCATGGATATGTCCAGTTTAGGTATGACGCCCGATATTCATCAGCATATCAGTGAAGCTCTGCATAAACCTCACGGTATTCTGCTGGTCACAGGCCCGACCGGTTCCGGTAAGAGTACGACACTGTACGCTGGTCTGACAGAAATCAACGACACCGAACGTAATATTCTCACTGTTGAAGATCCTGTGGAATACGATCTCGAAGGCGTGGGTCAGACACAGGTCAACCCCAAGGTCGATATGACCTTTGCCCGGGGGCTGCGTGCCATCCTGCGTCAGGACCCGGACGTGGTGATGGTGGGTGAGATTCGTGATCTCGAAACCGCAGAAATTTCTATTCAGGCCTCCCTGACCGGTCACCTGGTGCTGAGTACCCTGCACACCAATACGGCTATCGGTGCTGTCACACGCCTGAGGGATATGGGCATTGAACCTTTCCTTCTGTCATCCAGTCTTTTGGGCGTTTTGGCCCAGCGTCTGGTTCGTACCCTCTGTCCTTCCTGCAAAGTAGCGCGAGAGCCAACGCCTCATGAGCGAAAGCTGTTGGGAATAGACGACTCTGACAGCAGACCCGTTCACGAAGCCTGCCCTGAAGGTTGTTCCGAATGTCATGGTGGTGGCTACAAAGGCCGAACCGGCATTCATGAATTATTTCTGGTCAACTATGAAGTCCGCCGTATGATTCATGAAGGTGTAGGTGAACAGGCTTTGGAAGATGTGATTCGCAGGACCAGTCCCAGTATCCAGAAAGATGGCTTTCGTAAAGTTCTTGCGGGTATGACTTCCATTGAAGAAGTACTGCGGGTGACCAGGGAGGAATAATGGGCGTATTTGCTTATGAAGCCCTGGATAAAAAGGGTAAAAAACGCAAAGGGGTGCTTGAGGCTGATTCCCCCCGCCAGCTTCGTCAGCAGTTGCGTTTGGAAGGTCTGGCTCCGGTGGCCATTACTGAATCCGAACAAAAGAGCAGTGGCGAACGGGCGTCGTTTTCTCTGTTCGAGAAGAAAGCCAGCCCGGCTGAAGTCGCCATGTTGACTCGTCAGCTAGCGACTCTGGTAGCGGCTGCCATTCCTCTGGAAGAGTGTCTTCAGGCTCTGTCCCGTCAGGTTCAGAAATCCCACCTGAAAGCCATGATCACTACCGTAAGAGCGAAGGTACTGGAAGGACGGACGCTGGCAGAAAGTCTGGCGATTTACCCGAAAACCTTTGACACACTCTATTGTTCCATGGTGGCGGCTGGCGAAAAGTCCGGTCACCTGGATACGGTTCTGGAG
>NZ_JAHHPS010000437.1:0-4104 GCF_024606275.1 Endozoicomonas sp. SESOKO4
CTGCTCATAGTTCCAGGGGCATTCTTTTGGAAAAGTAGAGGAGGGTAGCTCTGTCTCATCTGAGGCGTCTTCTACAGCGTCCGAGTAAGCTTCAACCAAAATCTCTGACAGTTTGCTTTTCAGTCCCGGATTTTTTCTTAGAATTCGCCTGATCTGCTTGCGTTGCTCTCGGATCGTTCTTTCCCAGCTTTGGCCAGTCTGCCTTTTTTCAGGCTGGTACTGCCATTTCAACAAATGCATGAAAAGTACGCATATTCTGGACTCTAATGCCCTGTAGTCACTGCGACCCATGCTCTCAATTTCCTCAAGGATATTTTCCAGATCGAGTTCTGTCAGGCGGCCCTCACGGATCAGTTTTGCCTGCCTCTGGGTCCAGCTGTAAAAATCAGTATCGTATAAATCACGCACAAAAATGACCTGCTGTTTTATAGGATTTCATAGTTACTGTTCAGTTTATCTTATGGACTGAGAAGTTTTAGGGCCAGAATTCAGGATTGATAGCTTGCTCATAGCTCCAGGGACGCTCCTTGGGAAAAGTGGAAGGTGATAGTCCTGTTTCTTCAGCGGCATCTTCGACGGCTCTTTTGTAAGCAACAGGAAGCATAACATCAATTTTGTGTTTTAGACCCGGAGAATCCTGTAGAATTCGCCATGCCTGCTTACGTTGCACACGGATGGTTCGTTCCCAGCTGTGGCCTGTTTGTCTTTTTTCTGGCTGATGCTCCCATTTCAACAAATGCATAAAGAGTATTTCCAGCCGGGACTGCAAGGCTCTGTAATCACTGCGACCCATGCTCTCAATTTCCTCAAGGATATTTTCCAGGTCGAGTTCTGCGAGGCGACCTTCACGAATCAGTTTTGCCTGTCTCTGAGTCCAGCTGTAAAAATCGGTATCATACAAGTCTCGCATAAAGGCTACCTGCTTTGTCCGTTATCCCATTTTCCTTCATTCTATCTTACTCACTTTGTGCTTTACGAATCTAAACTGCGCTCATTAAGATAGCTCAAGTTTCATTTATAGGGCTGGGCGTAGTTTAATACAAAATCAGTAGGTGATACTGACTGCAGCCATGAGTACACTCAATACTCCGGCTCGTTTTGTTCTGAAATTTATACTCGAAGTCATCAATCCGAAAGGCTCCTGAGGGTTTGTTTTACCCTCGACTTTTTGCTGTCAGAGCCTGAAGAAATGGTGTTATTCGTACTTCTATATTGTCAAAACATTGGCTGTGCTGTCTGGGTGTTTATTCTGGAGTCTGTCCTGAGTTCTTTATAAAATCAGTCATTTACATTCAATGGTTCTGTTGTATTCATAGTTTTTTTTCCATCTGTTTGGTTTTTTTTAAAAATCCGTCTAGAACTGAAAATAACGGTTTCAAGATATCTGAAGCCAAACGTTAATAATCAATAAGGAAGTTTGATTATGAATACATTTTTCTCAAGCATTGCTCTTTCCAGCCTTTTAATATTCTCTAGCGGTTCATTTGCCAATAGCGACGAAAAAGAACAGGTCGTTAACGTCAACACAGCCACCGTTCAGGAATTGGACGAAAAGCTTATAGGCGTAGGCAGACGAACAGCAGAAGAGATAGTAAAACACCGTAAAGCACATGGTCCTTACAAGAATATGGATGACCTTGATCAGGTGAAGTTCATCGGTGAAGCCTTTATGAAGAAGAACGAATCCAGGATAATTTTCGAAGAGTAGGGAATCACATATACAAAAAGCCCGTCCATAGAGACGGGCTTTTTGTATGTTGAGTACGTGTTTCAAAACCGATAATCTAGCCTGAATAAAGACTTATGCAGGAGTATTCCTTTGACCTTTACCTGGATTGATTGGGTCATTGCGACCATAGTGGCTGTTTCCTCTCTTATCAGCCTTAAACGTGGCTTTTTCAAAGAAGTTCTCTCTCTTCTGACCTGGGTAGTGGCCATTTTTGTGGCCTGGACTTTTAACGGCAGTGTTGCGAACTTGTTAACTCAGTATGTAGAAACCCCGTCTGTTAGAGTGATTTCCGCATCAATTTTGCTTTTTGTCGCAACGCTACTGGTGGGCGGGTTGATTAATCGATTATTTTCAGAATTGGTTGAAGCCACCGGTCTCACTGGGACTGATAGGATACTGGGTATGGTTTTCGGCGGGCTCAGAGGCTGCTTGCTTGTGGTGCTTGTGGTGGGATTAATGACTTTTGCTCCATTAGAGAATGACGAAGCATGGCAAGATTCGGTATTATTGCCGCACTTTTTGCTACTTGCAGACTGGTCCAGACAAACAGTGGTCCAGTGGGTTGAACCTATGTTGCAAGCCGGTTGAAATAATCTCTGAAAGCTTCCCGGGAACAGGCAAACGTCCAGAGGGCGCTTTCTGAACTTTTGAGAAAAAATAGGCTCTAAAGACAGCTATAAGCACAAAAAACAGGGTTTTTCTGACTTTCAGGTGACCTTGCCAGAGCTTTGGAGCCGCTGATCCAGCCTGAGGATGTGAGAAATGTGTGGAATTGTCGGTATTTCGGCGACAGTGAATGTTAACCAGCTGTTGTTCGATGCGCTGACCGTGCTTCAGCACAGGGGGCAGGACGCAGCCGGTATGGTGACCCTGGGAGGAGGGCACTTTTATCTGAGAAAAGATAACGGGCTGGTCCGTGATGTCTTCAGAACCCGGCACATGAAAAAACTGGTGGGCAATATGGGCATCGCTCATGTTCGTTATCCTACCGCAGGTACTTCCAGCTCAGCCGAGGCCCAGCCGTTCTATGTTAACTCTCCCTATGGTATTGCCCTTGCCCATAACGGGAATCTGACCAATGCCCAGAGCATCAAGCAGGAACTCTTTGAAGAAGATCTTCGTCACATCAATACCAGCTCTGATTCAGAGATTCTGCTGAATGTCTTCGCCCATGAACTGGAGCAGTCAGGCAAGCTGCAGCCCAAGCCGGAAGACTTCTTCCAGGCGGTTCGTCGAGTCCATGAGCGTTGCGAAGGTGGCTATGCTGTCGTCGCCATGATTAATGGTCACGGTATCATTGGTTTTCGTGACCCTAACGGTATTCGCCCCCTGATCTTCGGTAAGCGGGAAAGCGAAAAAGGCACAGAATATATGATGGCTTCTGAATCCGTCGCTTTGAGTGCCTCTGGTTTTGAAGTTATTCGTGACGTCGAGCCAGGCGAAGCTGTCTTCATAGACTCAAATAATCAGCTGCACACATTCCAGTGTGTTCAGGGCACCAAGCATCCTTGTATTTTTGAGTACGTCTATCTCGCCCGCCCTGACTCCATTGTTGATGGTATTTCTGTCTATCAGGCTCATCAGAGAATGGGGCAGATCCTTGCTAACAAGATTCTCAGAGAGTGGCCAGAGCATGATATTGATGTTGTGATGCCTATTCCTGACACCAGCCGGACATCAGCACTGGAGATTGCCAACCGATTGGGGCTTCCTTACAAAGAAGGCTTTGTTAAAAACCGCTACATTGGTCGCACATTCATCATGCCTGGTCAGGAAGTCCGCGAGAAATCCGTTCGCCAAAAACTCAGTGCCATTCAACAGGAATTTGAAGGCAAGAATGTCCTGTTAGTCGATGACTCCATTGTCAGAGGCACGACCTGTCAGCAGATCATCGAGATGGCCAGAGACAGTGGCGCAAAGAAAGTCTATTTTAGCTCTGCTGCTCCTGCGATTCGCTTCCCAAATGTTTATGGGATCGACATGCCAACATCAGAAGAGCTCATTGCCTACGATCGGACTGACAAGCAAATCGAGCAGGAAATCGGGGCAGATCGTCTGATCTTTCAGGATTTGGATGATCTTAAGAAAATCGTTTCTTCGTTGAATCCCGACATTACCGACTTCGACTGTTCTGTTTTTGATGGTAAATACATTGCCGGCGGTATCGATAGTGAATATTTAAGCCGTCTTGCTGCCAGCAGAAACGAAGAGACCCGGGCTAATGCGGGAAGCGATTCGATCATTGACCTTCACAATGATGAAGAGCTTGCCTGATTTTTCCTTGAACACTATGTTCATAGAGTCGAGCCCCTGTTAGCCTTGCTAGCAGCCTGTCGGACTTAAGGCTGTCCTACTGCGGTTGCAATAAATTGGTC
>NZ_JAHHPS010000438.1:0-3252 GCF_024606275.1 Endozoicomonas sp. SESOKO4
CTCAATTTCTTGCAATCCTCGCTACGGACGCTTAAGTCCGACAGGCTGCTAGAAATTGTTTCAGTCGTTCATTGTTGATTTATGAATATTGTTGATTGATTTTTCAGAGAGGCAGTTATGGCTTTGCCCCAGAAAAAGGTGGTAGCGATTACATCCTTGGGCGGACTCCTTGAGGCCTATGACTTTACCGTTTATGCGCACATGGCAGCCTACATCTCGCAGGTTTTTTTTCCTGCCTCAGATACTACCGGTTCGCTGATTAATACCTTTATTACTTTTGCGTTTGGATATATTTCCAGACCGCTTGGGGCTATTGCCTTCAGTCACTGGGGAGATCGCTACAGCCGTAAGGCGAGTTTTACGGTCACCATTCTGCTAATGGCGATCTCAACATTGTTGATTGGTCTGTTACCCGGTTATGCCCAGTGGGGTCTGCTGGCCCCTGTTCTTCTTGCTCTTTTGAGGTTTTTGCAAGGATTCTCTTTTGCAGGTGAGCTTTCTGGTGCTTTCACTTATCTCTATGAAACCGTCCCTGCCCGAACACAAGGCTTTGCTGTCAGCATTCTGGGTGCGGCGACTCTGGCTGGAACTCTGCTGGGTGTCAGCCTGCATGGGCTACTGGTTCATCTATTGACGATGGAACACATGATTGATTGGGGATGGCGAGTGCCCTTCATACTGGGTGGATCTCTTGGAGCTGTCAGTTATGTCGTCAGAAGACGTTTTGTGGAGCCAGAAGCTTTCAGACTTCTGGTGACACAGGGTGAAGTGGAAAAAGTACCAGTGCTCACGCTGTTGAAACACTACAAGTCACAAATTTTTACCGGGCTACTGCTGGTCATGCCGGTGCTGGTTGCTGTGACAGTGCTGGTCTTGTTTATCCCTGGCTATCTGACTCGATTGCTCGACTATCCAGCCAGAGAGGTGGCTCTTGCCAATGGCCTCAGCATGTTCGCCGGAGTGCCTTTATGCCTGCTGATGGGCTGGCTGGCTGATCGGGTCGACAGGCGCTATCTGATGCTCAGCGCTTCTCTTCTGATCGTTGTGATGGCCTGGCCACTTTTCGATTGGTATGCTTCTGGCGATGCGAATCTGTTGGTGACTGCTTTAATCGGGGCCATCCTTTGGGGGAGTATCGATGGCATTTCACTTTTGCTGCTGGTCTCGGCCTTTCCAACAGGCATCCGTTTTACCGGAATGGCTTGCGTATACAATATCGCCGCTATGATTTTTGCCGGCTTTGGCCCAGTTATCTCAATGGGTTTGATTCGAGTGACTCACTTGCAGGCAGCTCCTGCATTTTACCTGATGATCAGTGGGTTGGCAGGTTGTTTGGGGGCTATGCTGATATCACCTGAACAGCGAAGGAGTCATCCAACATTCTCTGATGAGCTGGAACCCACCGCTTAGACACAATGCCCGGGCTGTGGATTCCAGCGATTCGGGGACATTAAAAAGTGATTGCGTTTTCCGGTACAAAGTTTTCTGGTATCAGGGTGGTTTCTTTGCTGGATTCCAGTGTGAATGGGAAGTCCAGATTGAAATGCAGTCCCCGGGACTCCTGCCGGGAGAGAGCACATTCAATAATCAGCTCTGCAACCTGGGACAGATTCCTCAATTCAATCAAGTCATTGCTGATCTTGAAGTTGCTGTAAAAATCATGAATCTCATGTTGCAATAATCTGGATCGGTTCCTGGCTCTCAGAAGCCGCTTAGTCGTCCTGACAATGCCTACGTAGTCCCACATGAAGCGTCTGAGCTCATCCCAGTTGTGTGAGATCACAACATTTTCATCAGAGTCGGTCACCAGACTGTCGTCCCATGCTGGAATTTCAGGGCAGGGAGGTTGATCGGCGATGGTACGGTTAATATCTTCGGCGCAACTTCTGGCGCTGACAAAGCATTCCAATAGTGAGTTGCTGGCCAGACGGTTGGCTCCATGCAGTCCGGTAAATGAACATTCACCGATGGCGTAAAGTCCCGGGAGATCAGTTTGGCCGTTAAGATCCACAAGAATGCCGCCGCAGGTGTAGTGAGCTGCCGGAACGATAGGAAGTGGTTCGCGGGTCATATCAATCCCGTATTTCAGGCACCGCTCATAAATATTCGGGAAATGAGATTTAATGAAGTCCCGTGGCTGGTGACTGATATCCAGAAACAGGCAGTCTGCACCCAGCTTCTTCATTTCATGATCAATGGCTCTGGCGACAATATCCCTGGGGGCCAGTTCACCTCGTTGGTCGTAGTCATCCATGAAGCGAGTTCCATCAGGTCGCACTAGCAAACCACCTTCTCCGCGGACAGCTTCAGATATCAGGAAGGACTTGGCCTTGGGGTGGAACAGGCAGGTAGGATGAAACTGGTTAAACTCCAGGTTGGCAACCCGGCAGCCGGCACGCCAGGCCATGGCTATACCGTCTCCGCTGGCACCATCGCTATTAGTGGTAAAAAGATAGGCTTTGCTGGCACCACCACTGGCAATAGCCTGTGCACGTCCGCGGAACAGTTTTACCTGGTCTGAATGGATATCCAGTACATAAACCCCGACGCACTTTTGTTCATCCAGACCAAGTTTACTGGTAGAAACGACGTCGATGGCCAGATGATGTTCATAGAGGTCAATGTTGGGTTGTTTCCTGGCTTTGTCGATCAGGGTTTCTGAAATGGCTCTGCCGGTTGCATCAGCGGCATGAATAATTCTTCTGGTGCTGTGACCGCCTTCCCGGGTCAGGTGAAAGTCAAAATTCTTTTCATCCTCCTGTTCACGGGTAAAGGGGACGCCCTGGTCAATCAGCCACTGGATGCTGGCATTACCCTGTTCTACAACGTGTCTGACAGTAGACTCCCTGCAGAGTCCCGCACCTGCTATGAGTGTATCTTCTATATGTTTATCGAGGCTGTCCTGCTGTGTGTCCAGAACGGCTGCGACTCCACCCTGGGCCCCGGCTGAAGAGCCGGCCATTAACTCGCCCTTACTCAAAATGGCGACGCGCAGGTGGCTATCCAGGTGGAGTGCCAGTGTCAGTCCCGCTGCGCCACTGCCAATGATTACTACGTCATAGTCAAGTATCGGATGCATGTATATTCCCTGATCCCTCTAATAACAGACTGCGGGGTCTGTTTCAGGAGCTCGTCACCGACAGGCTCCGGTCTGAAAAATATTATGAACACGGGCAGGGATATTATCCACTGGACATCAGGTGTTCAGGCTGGACTGCGCAGTTTCCTGTGCCCGAGAGGCTGACCGTAAAC
>NZ_JAHHPS010000439.1:0-1288 GCF_024606275.1 Endozoicomonas sp. SESOKO4
TATCCTCAATTTCTTGCAATCCTCGCTACGGACGCTTAAGTCCGACAGGCTGCTAAGGTTTGTGAGAGAAAAGTATGCTTGTTTTTTTGATTTAGCACCTTTCTGGTCTATTACTTTACTGACCTGTATTTACTCACTACAAAACAAGAATGGATGAATAGAATAATGAGACGATCATTTTTTGTTGTGCTGCTGTCGCTTCTTTTGTCGTCTGTCGTTTGTCGGGCAGAATCGTTGACAAGACATTTTGTTATCGAGCATAAACAGAACAGTGAGAGCTTTTCTATAAAGCACAACCTGAATTCGTTGTTAGGCAATCCGACACACCTTGCCGACACAAACGACTATGCATGGGCAGTTTTGCCGTCTGATGACAAATCACACAGGCTTGATGGTTACACTTTAAAAACGACCTTTATTGAGTCCATTTCGTGGCAGTTGCTTTACGCCACCAATCTGCTGGTGGCTTATGAACTGTTCCTGACTACACATGACGCCGCTCTGAGCGGCAAAACTTATTCATGGATACCCGAAGAGGCGTTTGTCGCAGTCGGCTGGCTCTTAAAAAGCTATTGGAACCCTGATTCAGTAATGTTTAACCCGAGGGATCAACTGAAGGCAAGTCAGGATGATCCGTTTGCGATCAACACTATGATGCTCCCCGGACAAAGCCAGCAACAAAGTGACCAACAAAACCCACCAGCAGAATCATCCGGTCAGCAAACCCCGGGGGCAACTGCCCATGTTAGAGGCTCTGTCAAAAGACGCCTGTCTTCTGGCTCTGGCCGTGATAACGAAGGTTTTGAACAAGAGCAGCATACTTTGGGTTTAGAGTGTTACGTCGATTCCTGTCATGGCGTGTGTAAATTCCGACTATTGAAAGGTCACAGGTTTGTTTCCCGGTGTGAGCGATTCTTTTGTGACTCGACAGGGCGCGACTATTCTTACAGACCTTCCCGCATGGCTCCTTCCTGCCATCCTCCCTGAAAACGTTAACGTCACAGATTTTTTGCCCGGTGTGAACTTTGCTTTTGTGAGAAAACAGAGCCAGATCATTCTTGAAGACTTTCCCGCAAGGCCGTTGCAGACCATCCTCCCCGAACTCGCTTACGTCACAGATTTGTTGTTCGGAGTGGTATCTGTATTTGTGATTCGCCAGGGCATAAGTATTCTTGCAGACCATTCCGCATGGCTGTTGCTGACCATCCTTCCCAATCACTATCCAGTTACAGATTTTTTGTCCAGAATGGTATGCGTTTTTGTGAGTCAATAGAGATTTAGCATTCTT
>NZ_JAHHPS010000440.1:0-1868 GCF_024606275.1 Endozoicomonas sp. SESOKO4
GGTCTATGATGACCAGCTCCTGCCCGTCTGGGTCATGAAATTGCCGGACGAGGACAAGAATGACCGCGCACTGGCAGCTGAAACCAGCACCCGGTTGATCTATACCGATCAGCAAAACAAACAGGAAACGGCCCGGCTGCCCGGAATCGTGGGCATCGCCAGAGACACCTTGCAGACAGGTATAAGGCTTAATGAAGCCCGGGAAAACTTCAAACAGGCTATGACCGAGTTCAGGAAGCTGTATGGAGACAGTATTGAAGCCATTGAAGAAACATCGGACGAGATCAGGGAGAAGATGCTGGGCGGCCTGCAGTTTGCCCACATCCATTTCGTCCAGAGTTATCGTCAACTGAAACTCTTTGAGACACCACCCCGTCGCATTGGCTTCAGCTGGGCAGCCCACCATAGCGGCTCTGTTAAGCTTTCCGCAAATGAAGCAATTGACCATCTACGCAAAAAATACCTGACTTCCAGTGCCATTCAGACAGACATTGAGATGCTTGAAGCGATGCCCGCCAGCGAGACCGTCATTATCAAAAGAGTTCTGAGCCCTCACCTCCGTGCCAATCTGACCTGGGCCAAAGAGATTGAACAGCTGAGAAAGGCGGATAAAGAGCTTCGCAAGCGCTATCCTGGCCAGATCAATACCCCACTCCCTGTTTTTGTCCAGCTCGAAAAAGGCCAGCCATTGCCAGAGTTCAACCGGATCAAACCCTTTAATCCCTCTGCCAAACAGGAGCGACTCACTCGCAGTGACGCCAGACTGGTGAAAATATCCGAAAACCCACACTCTCGAATTTATAAATATGCCTGAATTCGAAAGGTATTGGGTAGTTGATAGTAGATGGTGACCAGTGGCGTGTCTGCTCATCAAAAATGTTTTTTCGCTTCGGCCCAGTTTTCCATGGGAATGGCAGGGGCCAGATTCTGTTCCCAATACTGGTTGCGCAGACGTTCTTTTTCGGCATCGTCGGCCTGTTGAAAAACAGGGTCTGCAGTCTGGTCTTGCCAGCTGGTCGTAGTGTCATCCCTGATCAATGCTGTTTTTTCAGTTTTTGTCGGGGTGGTTATGGAAAAGTCGTTATTTTCAGAGCTCAAGCGTATTGGCATTGATGAAGAACTGGCCAGTAAGGTCAGTGCTTCCCTTGATCCGGAATACAACGCCAGTAAAAAGGATATCCTGATTATGCAGGAAGCCATTATGCAGTTACAGCTACAAGGTGAGCGAAATTATCAGTCACTGAGTTCGGATATCAGTGCCTTGCGTACTGAGCTGCACAGGGATATAGCCGGTGTGCGAACCGAACTGCATAAAGAGATTGCCGGTGTTCGTGCTGAAATCAGCGATGTACGCACCGAAATGGGCTCTTTTAGTCGGCAATACATCATTACCTTTCTGAGCCTGATTACCACCATTGTCAGCGTTTTTGTCATTAATTGGCACTTTCACCAGTAACGCAAAGGCGTATGGGTTGTAGTGATTCTGCCCCTGATAGTAACGTCGAGCATCCTGATTGCTACCTTACATCGACGGGGCCGGACCATACCACGAATGACTGGCCTGAGGCGCAGCGACTGGCTGTCGACCTCAGCCTTGCAGGGATTCCACCAACTCTTCTTTCAAATAGGCATCCAGCTCTGTGTAACCGCCAATGTACTTTTGACCATGAAAAATCTGAGGTACGGTTTCAACCCGCTTTCCTACTGTTTTTTCCAGATCTGCCTTGGTGATGCCTTCCGCATGAATATCCACGTAGAGCATTGGCAGTCCACGGCTTTCCAGCACTTCTTTAGCTCGTACACAATAACCACAGCCCGGACGACCAAAAACGGTAAAACGATCCATAAAACCCACCTGACTCTAATCA
>NZ_JAHHPS010000441.1:0-1244 GCF_024606275.1 Endozoicomonas sp. SESOKO4
ATGTTCTGGCTACCCTGATCAAAAGAGGAATGGCCATCAAACCCGTCGCCTGGAAATCCCTTGACCATCATAAGCAGAGACTGCCTGAGTCTCTGCTTAACAAACTGAGAGAGAGAGTCGAAACATCAGGTACAGAATGCCCCGATGAGATCAAAGAATCACTGTGCCAATATCTGGATAACGTTCAACTCAGGAGAACTGAAGCCTGCGAGCCGGCGCCACAGAGCAGCAATCCTCCAGACGACAAACAAGAAAAACAGGCGTTTGGCAGTTTATGGTTGAAGCTCGACCAGACAGAAGTTTTTGGTACCGAAATACTGAACTTACTGGAAGATTATGGCGATAAAATGGAGCTTATGCACACAGTGACCGTCCTTAAAAAAGCCAAAATTGATATCGATAACCGCATGCTGGAAGGATGGAGGCAACGAGCATGCAGTCAAATAGAGCGGTTAAAAAAACGAGACCCTTTATTATTAGATGTTACTGATGATGTTTATCAGCATTGTCAGGAATTAGAGTTACTTGATGGGTGCGGGAGTATTTTCTAATTCCGTTCATGGCAGACTGGCCAGTGCAGTGCTATACGTCCCGTTGCAAATAACAAAGGTCAATCGATGGTCCTGTGTCTATGGGACGCCCTGAAAAAAACAAAACTGCCTGCTTGGTGGTCCGATCACTGCTGCTGTTAGTGACCATAACGTTTGGGGGGTCGCCGCCTGCATTGGAATTAGTTGGCCCTAGCCCGCTATCAGCCCATTTCTTATATACCAATAAGTTGGTCGTACCTGAACCACCCTACGCTCTTCCGGTTGGGTTTGTGACATTTGCACTCAGTTTTCTGGAGCTGCAGCCAAATAACAGTCCTCTTGAGTCTCTCCAATGGCCTCTCCTACCCGTTTGGCCAATGAAGCAGACACGCGGAATTGCCCCGTTAGCTGAGCCTCCCGAATTTCCGGAGAACACTCCCAATGCGCTGATCGCCACGGGCGCTGCCGGAGGAGATGGTGGCGATAAGCCACCTGACGGATACGAATGGAATCCTGATCCGGAGCCCCAGTCTCACCCTTACCTTGTTCTTGCCCCTGTTCAAAAATGCCTGCAACAAAAAAGACAACTACTTCAAATGCTACGAATCAAACGACTATGGTCTATTGCGACGGGCCAAACTACGCTGGCCCGGATATTATCAGACCGGATCATGGTGATTGAAGCAGATCTTCTTGATCTGGAAAGGTCAGATT
>NZ_JAHHPS010000043.1:0-7411 GCF_024606275.1 Endozoicomonas sp. SESOKO4
CCCTTTAATTGTAAAAAAATAAGTCTTTAACCCAAAAAACGACACAGTTTTAATATTTAAGAACTGGCGTTAAAGTGTCGTACGCTGTTTAATAGCCAAACTTAAAGTATTGCATTTCTCTGAAAGGGATTGTTTATGGCTGTCTTTCCGTTTACGACTATTTCCCCGTCTAAGACTATCTTCCCATTGGAAAACCCTGTGCAGCTAGCTTTTACCAACAACATTAGTGAGCGGGCGATTCAAAGCCTGTTCATTAAAACTGAAGGTAAAGAGGTTTTTCAATGTCTGGAAACGTTGTGACCAGAGAGGAGTTTGAGGAGCTTAGGGAAGAATTCAAAGACGAGACCATGGATCTTCGGATAAGGTACAACGATATATCCGAATGGCTTAAAGTCAGGGGAGTGGACGTTGCCGCACAAAGGAGTGCCCTGAATATCCCGACAGCTCAGGGCTTCAGTCTTTATTGGCCGTTTGTTTAATGTTCGTTCAGCAAAGATAGCAGGTAGGCCCTGAACCTTGAGTTAAAAGGAAACCCGGGGGGGCAGATTACTTCCGAAGAGACTGAAAGGACTGCTGCCCATTCTTAATGGTCAGAACCAACTCATCCACACTGTATCCATCAAATTTATTAACATTATCGATAATGGCGGGTGAAAGCCCTTCCCGCAGAAGGAGTCCATTGACCAGAATGCAGCCGATAGTTCTGGCATTCCCGTCTCTAAAAGGGTGGGTATGCTGAAGATTTCGACAGAGTTCAGCAATAGCGTGGATAATTGCGTCCTGTCGCTGTCCGCTGTCAGTTTCAGTTATTTCTTGCAACTTTTTCTCAAAGGCTTGGCAATATTTTATGGATAACCCAATGCCTTTTTGACCTTTAAAATCAATGAAAACCTGGTATGTATAACGATCGAGTCTTTCTATTCTCGGAAAATTGTTCTCGTTAGCCAACTTCGTTATTTCAATTAAGCCATTCTTTGTGAAGTTTTGACCCCTCACATAACCAACGACTGCTTCGTTCCAGGAGAAGTCTTTAATAATCACATCTGCACGAGCAGACATAACACCGGATGTAGTCAACTCATGAATAGCTTCAAGCTTACTGTAATCCAGGGGTTTATTAGCCAAAATATTACCGGCTTCTTTAAAGGCAGTTAGCATAGCCGCTGCATACCCAGGCTCATCCTCATAACAAAACAGACCTAAACCGTATTCTTCCCAGTGTCCCTCATCAATAAAAAATCTGTACAGCTCATCCAAAGGAAAGCCTTTGAACGGTTCTGTTTGATCCAGCATAGTCTGAACTTCAGCGGACTTCTCAAAAGCGCGACAAATACCCTTTAAAAGGTGGTATAAACGCAAAGAGAGGCGCTGTTCACCTTTTTCGTGATCAATAATAGATTGTTGAATGGCTTCAATACTCATTTCTGAAAGAACAAGAGCGCAAGCCTTGCGTGCAAAGGCCCCAACCTGCTTCTCTTCATGAAAATAATTTGGCAGCTGTTCTATCGAGCTAAGTAAGTCTTCACACTTACTCAAGGTGCTGGAGCTATCCCACTGAAACATAGGCACAGCTTCAAAATTGCTGAGCCATCCGTCGAGCCTCGCAAGGAAATATGCGTAATAAGTATGTCCCCGCCTATCAATAAGCTCCGTTGCTCGTCCCTGATTAAATGCCGCTTTACAACCATTAACGATTTTTTCAAAACTTCGTTCACTCTGCTCAACATTATCAGGAGATAATCTGGTTATTTTTCTGCCCGACAACTGTTTATCAGGAACCTGTGATTCATCCGACGGCAAATCCCTTTTTACGGTAGAAGGACATCGGCCAAAAACAAATCGTGACTGCTCTTTCGAACCAAACAGATATAGGTTCGCATCGCTTATATCGTCAAATGGATGAATCATATTCCGGAGCGCATTAGCAAAATAAGAGGGTATCATTTGATGACTCACTGTCGTTTTTGAAGTATTTCTCTCCCAAACTATTAGTCTCTCGGTGATTTAGTCAAGTGACTTTAAGAAGTTATAGCCCTTGTGGTACGAAAAACAGCGAGAGACACAAGATCCGAATTGCTCTTCATTCGGTGGAAGGACAGTTTTTTTCTGATCGAGCATAACCCCGAATAACCAGACACCGCTTACTTCCAGATGGCTGGTATTATGGCTCAATGTCGTTCAGCAAAGATAGCAGGTAGCCCTTTAGCCTTGGATCCTGAATTAACTTGAATATCGCGTCAAGCTGTTCTGAATCATAACCGGTATTTTGATATAAGATGTTATGAACTATTACCTTGGCAGCCAAAATATCGCGTATATCGGCACTTTCTGTGTGTTTGATTTCTTCAAATAATTCACTTTTTCCTCCCTGTACCCATCTTCTTTTGACCTGTGTATCGAGCTTCCAGAGCGTATGATTGGGGCGGTGAACCAGCCATATAACATCGAGCAGATCGGGCATGGCATTTTTAGCCTTAATGATTCGCTTGTTTGCCTGGCGACGAAGCGGTGAGTCAAAGTTAAATTGATTCAGCGCTGCTGCCTTTATTTCTGGCCGATACTCACTCACGAAAAACGACTCAAGGCCTGTGTTTTTCCAGAAGGATTGGAGATCCGCATTGACCTGACTTTCAAAAAAGCGCCACTCATAAAAGGGAATCTTATTCATTGTAATGGCTTTGGCCAGGCTGATATTGCCTGTAACGAGAATTAACGGATTAGAGAAATAGAGCAAAGCATTGTAAGCATTTTCGTTAGCGATAGTGCCAGGGTTGATAAACGTTATTTTTCTATGTTCTGTGGCAGTGCCGTCAACATAACCCCCTGACTGGTCATTTGACTTGTAACTAACATGACTAAAACCCAGTTCTTTGAGCATTTTCTTAAAGGCTGGCTTTGCAACAGTTGATGCTTTGAGGGGAGTAATGATTTTTACTTCGCCGGGTTCTACTCTTCTGATAATGCCCAAATACTCTTTCAAGAAGGCCTCATCATGGTAATAAGCGGTATAATACGACACATTCTGAATATTTTCTGCCTGAGTATGCAAATCATCATAACCTGTAAGAACATATCCGAGCCAAGGCTTATCACGCAGTAATTTTTTTAAATCCTTGTGCAATGAAGTTGATGCTTTGTCTTTTGATAATTCGTAATGGTCAACTTTGTCGATCAGCTCTGAGTTAAAAGGCAGGCCAATATGCAGTTCACCCAGACCAAATCTTGGCGTAGCAGTAGAGAATTTATGTTGTTCGGTGCTAATGGAGCAGTTCGAAAGATTCTGGCACAAATCATAACCCTCACGGAGGAAGTCTGAGATGTAGTTCATGGTTCGATGACTGATAGGCATACTGTCATAGTTGCTGAAGCCAGATCTCTGGTGAAAGTCTTCTACCAGCCATAAAGAATGAATAAAATTCTTTGCCACACCCTCATTTCTGGCAGCAATATTTGCATACCGACCAACTCCCAGCCAATTGAGTGTTCTGGGGATTCTCATTCCTGCCCAGGTTGATAGGGATAGGATAAAGCTAGCCACCTCCTTCTGAAGCCAGAATGCCTCATCTTCACGTCGTTCATCTTTATAAATCCAATTAATTTTCAGATCAGAAGCTTCAGAAAAATCACGGTATAACTTTTTTTTCTGAGACCAGGTACTCTGTACAGTCAGTTCAACAGGAATACTACTAAATGCTCTATTGCGAAGAAACTCTCTGTTTACTTCCAGTAAACAGGCAAAGTCATCTGTATCTTCTGCTATTGTTGCCAAAATCAACTTTGGCTCACGGGGATAAAAATAAGTTGGCCTGTTGTTCAGTGCAAGTAACCATTTGACTAGGGAAGATTCAAGGTTTACTTCCCTGCCATCCATTTCGACTTCTGTAGCGCAGGCAAATGGAGTCATAAAATTAAAAATAACGATGAACAACTGCATTATTGCTTTAAAGGCTTTGTGAAAATTATTCAGATACATGCCTTATTAGTCTCCTTATGATATGAGAACGGCCTATACGATAATGTTTTACTGGGCACAACGGTTTTCTTCAAAGAATTGACAAAGACAATCCTATTAAGACAATTAATAGTCGTCGTGTAACCCATGTAAACTTCTGCACTCACAGCTTCGATTTATTTCGGATAGTGTCAAAGTGTTAGCAGCCTGACTGAGAATAGACTGCCCCAGGCGGCAACGGTTCCTGCGTTGCTCTGGCTCCTGCATTAATTGAACAGATACAACGTCAACTGTTTCTATGGCTTATGTTTGATCATCAGTGATATCAGGTACTCCCTGAGCCTTGGATCCTGAATTAGCTTGATTAACTCGTCAAGCTGTTCTGAATCATAACCGGTATTCTGATCTAAAATGTGCTGAATCAGTACCTTGGCAGCCAAAACATCCCGTATATCAGCACTTTCTGTGTGTTTGATTTCATCGAATAGTTCACTTTTTTCTCCCTGCCGCAATCTTTCCTTGACCTTTTTATCAAGACGCCAGAGCGCAAGATTGGGGCGATGGACCAACCATATAACGTCGAGCAGATCAGGCATGGCGTTTTTTTCTTTAATAATACGCTGGTTTGTCTGACGACGAAGCACTGAGTCAAAGTTAAATTGATTGAGTGCTGCTGCTTTTCTTTCTGGCTGATACTCACTTACGAAAAACGCCTCAAGGGTGGTGCCTTGCCAGAAGGATTGGAGATGCTCATTCGTGTGACTCTCAAAGTAACGCCATTCGTAAAAAGGAATCTTATTCATTGTGATGGCTTTGGCCAGACCAATATTACCTGTAACGAGAATTAAAGGATTAGAGAAATAAAGCAAAGCATTGTAAGCATTCTCGTTAGCAATAAAACCTGGATCGATAAACGTTATTTTTCTATATGCAGGGGCAGTGCGGTCAACATAGCCACTTGACTGTCCGTTTGATTTGTAATTAACTTCGCTAAAACCCAGTTCTTTGAGCATTTCCTTAAAGGCTGGCTTTACAAAAGTTGACCGTTTAAGAGGTGTAACAATTTTTACTTCGCCAGATTCTATTCTTCTGATAATGTCCAAATACTCTTTCAAGAAGGCTTCATCGCGGTAATAGGCGATATAATACGAAACATGCTGGATAGTTTCTGGCTGAGTGTCCAAATCATTATTATCTGTAAGAGCATATACCAGCCATGGCTTATCGTTCAGTAATTGCTTAAAATCATTATGCAGTGAAGTTGATGTTTTGTCTTTTGATAATTCGTAATTGTCAACTTTCGCGATCAGCTCAGAGTTAAAAGGCAACCCAATGTGCAGTCCACCCAGACCAAATCTTGGCGTAGCAATAGAGAATTTATGTTGTTCTGTGCTAATGGAGCAATTTGAAAGGTTTTGATACACATCATCACCCTCATACCAAAAGTCTGAAATGCAACTCATGGTTCGATGACTCAAAGACATGGTTTTAGGGCTATAAAATCCAGCTCTTTGGTGAAATTTTTCTACCAACGATAAAGAATCAATAAAACTTTCATTGAAGCCTTTACCTCTGGCATAAATATTAGAATACTGACTAATTCCCAGCCAATTGGTTGAACTGGGTGCTCTCATTTCCTCCCAGTTTGATAGGGATAGAGTTAAACTGGAAACCTCCATCTGAAGCCAGGATTTGTCTTCATGTCCTTCATCTTCAAAAATCCAATTAATTTTAAGATCTGCAGCTTCAGGAAAAGCATCGTATAATTCTTTTTGCTGGGACCGGGTAGTCTGTACATTCAATTCAACCGGAATACTATTATTAAAAGATCCATTGCCAAGAAACTCTCTGTTTAATTCCAGTAAACAGGCAAAGTCATCCGTACCTTCTTCTACCATTGTTGCTAAAATCAATTTCGGCTCATTGGGATAATCAACAAATGGACTATCATTCAGTGCAAGCATCCATTTGACTATGGAAGATTTAAGGTTTATTACCCTTCCATCCATTTCGACTTCTGTAGCAGAGGTAAACGAGGTCATAAAACAAAGGGTAACGGCCAGTAACAGCATAATAGTTGTAAAGGCCTTGAGTGCAGAATAACTGTCAGTGAGTTTCAATACAATACGATCATGGGACGAAAGCACTTGTTTCAGATAATTCATAAAGATAATCACCTTAAAACGTATAATGACCCTCTTGTAAACCATCTAACCTTCTCCACTAAACCGCGATCAAGCAGGTGCCGGAACGAGCACCGGATTCTGGTGTCAGTTGGCGTATAAACGTTCTTGCTCCAGATCAAAACTGAGTGGTAATCAGAGTGTATCCCGGTTTCATCAATAAGACACATATAGTAGACCAGTAGCTCCTTTTTACTAGTCCAT
The DNA here is from genome assembly GCF_024606275.1 of Endozoicomonas sp. SESOKO4. Taxonomy (NCBI): domain Bacteria; kingdom Pseudomonadati; phylum Pseudomonadota; class Gammaproteobacteria; order Oceanospirillales; family Endozoicomonadaceae; genus Endozoicomonas; species Endozoicomonas sp. SESOKO4. The sequence continues at coordinate 6,340 of NZ_JAHHPS010000043.1, forward strand.
TTTCACTGGCTCAGAACAGGTTGCGTGATAAACGCGCAAAACTATACGGCAATATTATTCTTTGTACAGCCCATGAGAACAATATTTAACTTATTTAGAGCCGTTTATTCAGAGATTAAGAGGATGATCAAGTGATAATAAACATCAGTACCAGCAATTAGAAAGCAGATAGTTTTAAAACAAGCTACTATTCGCTTGTTATAAGGTTTGGTAGGTCTTACCCGGACAATACTGCTCAATATAGAAGCTTGTATGACATTATAAGGACTGGTAGCTATGATGTTAACCGCGTTATCTAAATTGAGAAAAAAAAACATTCATTTTATCGTTTTATTGATAACCCTGAAGTCTGAGAGTGCTCTTGCACTAAACGAAAAACAAAAAAGCATGTTAAAACAACTCACCCTTCCTGAGTATGAAGAACTTGATAAAGAACTTAAAGAAAAATATTTATACAGGGAAGGTGAAGCTTACATTAATACGTTGATGGCTGATGTTAATAGACGAAAAAGAAACAATTTTTTCAAAAGTAAAAATAGAGAAATAGCTCAGAAAATGGGGGTTAAGGCTAGTGACAATACTACCAAGCCTGGCATACCTTACACTCTATTAAGGACGTTTAATCTTGTTCAGGCAATGATTCATTATGGTAAAGTAGAATCTATCGAGCAAATACCGATAACAAGTGTAGATCAAGTAACGCTTAGAAAAAGTAATCGGGCAGCCAGTGTTGTTGAAAACTATGTAGATAGATTATTATCACAAAGAGCAGAAAAAACGCCCATAAAGGATATGGATTGGATAAGTATGTTCTATGAAAATCGGGCTTATCTAGAGCGAAAAACATCTATTTTTAAGGCAGCAAAAAACAAAGACTTTAATCCTGGATTATCCAATCCATATAGCCCTCTAAATCTTCAGTTACATCTACTACGCAATGGAGAGTTTATATTAAAAAATGTCAAAATAATCCGGAAAGGAAACTTTGAGGATGGAGATAAAATAGTTTTATTCGATAAATCAACATCTGCTCCAACCTCTCCCAAGAGAAACAGCGCATCTAAAGCCAGAG
>NZ_JAHHPS010000442.1:0-2122 GCF_024606275.1 Endozoicomonas sp. SESOKO4
CGGATCAAGCTCGATCAGAAAGAACCAGTGGTACCGCTATGGGCAGGAACGTCATTGTGCGTGACAAGAAAGAGCTTTCATTATTGCTCGATTTACCACTGGAAATACAATCCAAAATTTATTCCTATTTGCAGGCTCATGATATTACCCGTTTAACACGGGTAAATTCATACATGAACAGTACAATCAAAAACGATACTTCAATAGCAAGGGCCTGGTATCGCCAATTTCCTTCATCACAGCAGGCTCTGATGGAGACAATCGTCACTGCAAAAGATAAAGATCAACTCGAGGATTGGTTGAGGCGCTTTACAAAGGATGAGGCATTAATCAAGTCAATCATGGATTGCCAAACGAGTGTTTATTTTCCTGCGCTGTTCTTTTCCTCTATCACTAAACTGATGTCTGAATGTAAAACATTTAAATTGGAGACAAAAGCCACTCTCCCCATCTTTGCTACACGGAACTTGCACACCACTGCTACAAAGAAATTGGCAAGCTTCGGCCTCGATAGTCGCCATATTTTGATCGTCAGTGACAATAAAACGTTGAAAATCTATTGCTGTGAATCATGGACAGTAAAAGCCACTATTTCCCATGATAACAGTATCAATGAGGCCACCTTCAGTGCCAGTGGCCGCCATGTGGTGACCGCAAGTAACGATAAAACCGCAAAAATTTATGCTCTGAAGACCGATGGATCATGGGAAGAAAAAGCCACTATTACCCATGATGAGACAGTCTCCTCAGCTACCTTCAGCGCCGATGAGCGCTATGTGGTGACCGCCAGTAGAGATGGCAAGGCGAAGATCTATGGCAAGCAAGACGATGAGTCATGGGTAGAAAAAGTCATTATTTCCCATGATAGACCTGTCAAATCAGCCACCCTCAGCGCCGATGATCGCTATTTATTGACTGCCTGTATGGATGGCAAGGCGAGAATTTATAGCATAGAGGACGATGGGTCATGGGAAGAACAAGCCATGATTTCCCATAATAAACCTATCTACTCAGCCACCTTCAGCACCGATAACCACCATGTGGTGACCGCCAGCTTCGATCAGGCGAAAATCTATAGCCTGGAGACCGATGGATTATGGGAAGAAAAAGCGATCATTACCCATGAGGATCTGCTCTTCTCAGCGACATTCAGCGCCGATAACCGCCATTTGGTGACCGCCAGTGTGGATGGCAGGGCGATAATCTATGGCAGGAAGGACGACGGATCATGGGAAGTAAAAACCACTATTTCCCATAATAATAATCTGGTCTTCTCAGCCACCTTCAGCCCCGATAGCCGCTTTGTGATCACTCACGGTCGCGATGAAAAGTCGAGAATCTATGGCCAGAAGGACGATGGATCATGGGAAAAAAAAACGACCATTTCCTATTATTTTGCGGGCATTAAATCAGTCACCTTTAGCGCCGATAGCCGCAATGTGATCATCCACAGTGGAGATAAAAATTTGAACATCTATGGCCAGAAGGACAATGGTTCCTGGGGAAAAAAAGCGACCATCTCCCATGTTTTTGGTGTCGCATTAGCAGCCTTTAGCGTCGATGGCCGCCATATGGTCACAGCCAGAGGAGACGATAATAAGGCAAAAGTTTATGGCCAGCTACGTGATGGATCGTGGCAAAAAAAAGCCACCATTTACCATCATTGTGTGATCAAATCAGCCGCTTTCAGTCCCGATGGCCATGTGTTTACCATACACGACGATAATACGGCGAAAATCACTGAACTAAGGATGGATGACTGATTATTTGCTGTCACTTATTAGCCCGGGCCCACATTATTCTTTCTCATCACCTGCTCGGCATAATAACTCGAGCACACCAGGGCCCCGGCGAGCCACTTAACGTCCAATGGGTAAATGGTTTTTGGTGGGCTGCAGTTACTGATCCGGAAGGGCCATTCTGCATGTGTTGAAAGACAGCATTGATCATTTTCCCGGATCAAAGTCCTGCCTTCTTGTTAGTTACGATTAGATCAATATTGTGAACTTTCATACTAAAACCGAGTCTAATTCGCAGAATCAATTTTGAATATCCCTGCCAACCGGGGGAAAACAACAACTTTTAAGAAACGAACCATGGACTGCATAAATAACCATTCCTG
>NZ_JAHHPS010000443.1:0-1836 GCF_024606275.1 Endozoicomonas sp. SESOKO4
AATTACCAATATTAACGGAACAAGATAGAACAAATAGCCTATGGCAAGAGAATACACAAAGCTGAAATCAAATGATTTATCAACGTAAAAAATAGCCATTAATATCAGAATTAAAAACGATAATCTGACAAGCAACTTTCGCATTAATTCTGAGCCTTTGAGTAATCCATAGCCGCCAACGATAAGCATTAATGCTATAAAGATCTGCATTAACACTGGCCAAATAATTGATATCGCTAGATCGCCAGATTCTCTGACCATTAAATTTCCAGCACCGCTGAGTACACTTAAGCTCCCTATAATCATGAAAAACCAGCTTACAACATGTACTCTTGTAGGTATTTCGTTACTCATAACATATCCTAGAAACATAACGCCATGCTGTGGGGCGCCGCACAGCGGCGTCCCAGCCCCTTTAGGGGCGACACCAGCAACTTGTTAGCATGGCAGCCCACCCGCAAGGGCAAATGGTGAATGATGCAGAGGATTAGCAGCTTTCTTGCTGAACTGATTGAAGCGCACAATCTCTGATATTTAAAAGCTTCCAGGCGATAAAGAAGCTGATGCAACTTTGAACTGGCATAGGGCCACTGAGCAAAAAGTACCGATAAACTGAAAACCAACGCTGACATGCCCAACGATACACCGCAGATTTTTCAGCGACAGACTTCACACCAGCAGACATGAACTGCTGAGAACTACTGAAAAGTTAGTGTAACAGTGTCTTTTTGCTGGGAGGTTCTAACTCGAAACCCACCATAGACAGTGAACCCAAAAACTCTTTTTGAAAACTGGTCTTTTCACAACCAGAAACTCTCTATTATTGCTGCCTGCTAACGCCTTTAGCAACGGCAGCCGAAGCGAAGCTTTGGCTGTCCAGCCCCGTAGGGGCGAGGTTGCCTAAACTTGTTAACTGTTGCCGAATGTACCGAGTAACCTATTTTTGTTTGTTTCGGATATTTCACAGAAATAAACCCCCATTGGTAAGAAGTCGAAATAGATTGGCATTAGGCGAAGTTTTTGAAGCCCCGGAACATATGGCTTGAATGCCATTTTAAGTTTAAGCCTGCCTCTTTTTATTACTAGTTCTTGCTCTGTGCTCTTTAATACTTTGATTTCAGATACAGGAGCATCGAGAAAGAAATTGATCTGCTGCCCCAATATTGGCGATATTTTATAGTATTGCTCTCCATTCTTTTCATAGAACTTTGAGTTGATCGATCCTAGTGCGATTTCTTCCATATCTATACAGTTAACGCCAAGTTAAGCGGCGGCGCATCTAGCGCCGTCCGGTGGAAGGGCGAAGCCCTGGAACGAACTTGAACTTTTTGTTATGCCTTTGCTGAGATTATCGCAGCTCTTGGAAGACTTCCGGGCACTGCTCTGCGATTCGCAAGAGGGCTTTTGCTGGACCTTGTGGACTTCGGCGACCTTGTTCCCAGTCTTGTATGGTTCTGATGCTAACGCCCATAAAACCAGCAAACGCTGATTGTGACAATTTTAGCTTTTTTCTAATCTCTTTAGCCGGAGATGGCTCTGAAAGAATAGATGTTTTCAATTCTTTTTCGCCTGACTTGAAGGCTTTTATCTCTTCTATACCATCAAGAATTTCCTGGCCTATATCTCTATCACGCATTTTCGATAGCCTCCGCAATTTTCTTCAGAATGTGACCGGGAACAGTGGCTTGCTCAGATTTGCTATAAATCGTTAACATCCAAATTTCATGGTCACTCTTCTTCCAGTAGTAAATTACCCGAACACCACCGCTTTTACCCTTACCTTCAGGTGCCCACCTTACTTTTCGTACACCACCACTACCACGAACAATATCACCA
>NZ_JAHHPS010000444.1:0-1123 GCF_024606275.1 Endozoicomonas sp. SESOKO4
GCCCCTTGCCACGGAGAAAAAGCTCCTGCATTTCTACCAGAATAAAACCGAGTTGTCGGGCTAACTCTTTCGGGGAAAGTGGGTTGGACGGAAATGCTCTGAAACTGTTCAGTACAGCTTCCTCAATCAGGCTTTCCATGGAGTCCCGACGATCTTCAGCCAAAACCCCCTGAAGCAACACCGGCTGGGTTTGATACCACTGATTAACATCCCGGGATTCTTCCATGGCCGGAGCATTACTGAATGCCTGCAGGAGGTGAAACATGGGACGGCCCGGGTGAGTCTCATCCACAACATAGCCACCCGTGACGTTCGCTATAGTGTGGCGGGTGGCCTCCTGAAAAAGTCTGGTGAGCAGCAGCTGTCGGGCTTCTGTCTGATTGTCTGGAGCAAAATGGCCTTCTGGCCAATGTTCCTGCTCATAGCGGTCATAGACTTGACGCACTGAAACCATTATGGCTTTAAACAGCCTGTTATATTCTTCGGCAAATACATAACCAAAATAGAGACTGTTAATGTCGTACTGGACATCTATGAGAACTTTCCGCTCCAGTGACTCAACACTGCCCCAACAGGAAGTCACCAGCATCAGATTCAAAAACACAGACCGTAAACCGCAAAAGAGAAGCATCCGCCAACCCTATGTCCTGACAAACTCAGTGAGAATAGGACAATCCACTGGCAGGTGCTGAAAAAAAATTAATGGTTCAGGTTGCTTTCTGGCCCTGACGTTCCCGGCAGCCAAATGAGAACACTGCAAGGCCCTCAAACGTGAAATCTTACAAATAACTTCAATTCCAGCCTGCATCCCGACCCTGAACTTCAGTAGTCGTTGCTGTACCAAAGCTGGTAGAACCACTGCCATCTTCGCTGCTTGAAAAATTATAAGTCAAGCTTGAACCGGAGGAGAATAAGCCCCCCCAGTCGTCTTGTTGGTGAGTTGTTGATGAAGTATGAGTGACCGTTCTGGCTCTTTTAGCCGCCTCTTCCTGCTCCTTTTTATGACGTTTTGCAAATTCTTCCTGCTGTCTTTTGTGCTGTATTTCATCTTCTTCTGTCCAGATATAACGCGCTTCCCTCAAATGACTGTAGAGCGCTGACAGCTGCAACTGCATTAAGATAT
>NZ_JAHHPS010000044.1:0-2028 GCF_024606275.1 Endozoicomonas sp. SESOKO4
CGCAAAGCCTGACCATTGACCCTGGAGAAGACCGGACATGACCTCGCGTCAAATGACGTCACATGACCTCGCGTCAAATGACGTCTTTAAATGAAGTGCTGGCGAAGCTGAATCATCCTCAGCTGGATGAAGACATAACCCTTACAGGATTAACCCTCGACAGCCGCAAGCTGGTCGGGGGTGAGCTGTTTCTCGCTGTACAGGGGCTGAGTTCCGATGGCCGGGAGTTTATTGGTGCAGCTCTGGACGCAGGTGCATCTGCAGTGCTCGCTGAGTCGAGCAGGGAGGCACGTTCTGAAACTGAATATCTGGCCGGCAAGCCTGTTATTTTTATCGAAAACTTAAAAGCACACATCAGCTATCTTGCCGATCAATTCTATCGGCACCCATCCTCAGACTTGAAGTTGACCGGGGTGACTGGAACCAATGGTAAAACATCAATCTGCTGGTTTGTTGCGCAGTTACTTTCTCTCCTGGGGGCGCCTTGTGCGGTGATGGGAACCCTGGGTAAAGGTGTTCCTCCTGAACTGGAGCCCTGTCTGAATACGACTTCAGATCCCGTTTCTACACAGGGCTTTATGGCTGAGCTGGTGGCAAGAGAAGTGGCCTTCATGGCGATGGAGGTTTCTTCCCATGGTTTACATCAGGGGCGTGCAGATCAGTTAACGTTTGAAGTTGGCGTTTTCACAAATATCAGTCGTGACCATCTTGATTATCATAAAACGATGGACGCCTATGCCAGCGCCAAGGCTCTGCTATTTGCCAACGGCTGTGTCAAAAAAGCAGTGATTAATCTGGATGATGACTATAGCGAACTGATGTTGTCCAGTTGTTCCGGTGATACTGAGGTTTTTACTTTCTCTATGACCTCGGGCGAGGCAGATATTACGGCTAAGAATATTCTCCTGAATGCACGGGGAGTTAAGGCTGATCTGGATACCCCCTGGGGGCAAGCCCAGCTGAGGACACCTCAGCTGGGCCGTTTCAGTCTTGAAAACCTTTTGGCCGTTATAGGGGTTGTTTGTTGTCAGGGCTATTCTCTCGAGCGGGTTCTTGAAAAGGTGCCTCAGTTGAGCACGGTGCCGGGAAGAATGCAGAGCTTTGGTGGTGATCAGAAACCGTTGGTTGTGGTTGATTATGCGCATACTCCGGGTGCTCTGATGAGCGTTCTGAAAGCCTTGAGAGAGCACAGTGCTTCAAAATTAATCTGTGTCTTTGGTTGTGGTGGTGATCGTGATAGGGGTAAGAGACCTCTCATGGCCTGTGCTGCTATCGAGGGTGCAGATGAAGTAGTCGTGACCAGCGATAATCCCAGAAACGAAGACCCTGAAGACATTATCAGAGATATATTGGCAGGGGTCGATCAAACCGGCATCTCAGTAACGTCTGTCATCAGCCGTACAGAGGCTATTCGGGGGGCTGTCTGCACGGCTGCCGCTGGCGATATTGTTGTTGTTGCAGGTAAGGGTCACGAGAATTATCAGGAAGTCAACGGCGTCAGGCATCATTTTGATGATTGTGAAGAAGTCAGAAAAGCACTTGATCTCTGGCAGCCGCAATCGACTTCAGTCAGTGAGGGAGTATCATGATTCGCCCATTTACCCTTTCTGAAGTAACCGATGCGCTTCAGGGAGTTCTCCTGACGGGCGATTCTGATGGTGGTGCCACCATAACGGGTATAAGTATTGATACCAGAACCCTTGGGCAAGGTAATCTTTTTGTTGCCATCAAGGGGCCCCGGTTTGATGGTCATAGCTATGTTGATCAGGCTGAGGCTGCAGGTGCCGCTGCTGTTGTGGTTCAGGTGCCCGTTGACGGTCTGGGAATTCCTCAGATTCAGGTTCAGGACACTGACGAGGCGCTTGGGCGACTGGGGCAGTTTAATCGTGAGTGCTTTCATAAACCTGTGGTAGCCGTGACCGGGACTTGTGGAAAAACATCTGTCAAAGAGATGCTGGCTTCTGTCTTCGAGCAGGATGGTGAGGTTCTGGCCACTCAGGGAAATTTGAATAACGCTTATGGTGTGCC
>NZ_JAHHPS010000445.1:0-1234 GCF_024606275.1 Endozoicomonas sp. SESOKO4
TGGATCATGGGAAAAAAAAGATGTCATTACCCATGATGCTGCTGTCTGGTCATCCTTAGTTGATCCTGATGCGGTAAAGAAAACTGCCGATACCAGGCTTTTGCAAGAGCGTTATTTTGTTTAACAACGTCGCGAAGGCGGGTACATACCTTTTGCAAACTGCGAATATCCCGAAGTTTTAATTTGCAAAAAATCATGGACAGTGTGTCTGACGGTAAATCCTGCAATGAATATTTTTTTTTGTCAGTTGTGGTGATGGACCTCCCCGCATTGTTACCCGTTGGTGTTAGGGATAGAGCGCGAGCCCGGGCTCGCGTTAGTGGTGGTTCAGTGCGGGGATTATTATTTATCGCATGCATGTCTGGTTCCGAAAAGCTGGTATTTATCTCCGATCAGCAAGGAGGTTCAAAATAATGTACTCAGTTGGAGGCAGTTTCAGAATGAAAGTTCATAACATGTTGTTAAGCGTAACTAACAAAATTTCTTCAGGCTCACGCGCTGACTTTCAAGAAAGATGTCATTCAGTGGCAGCAGACAATCAATGATTCTCTCTGTAGCTACCCGGAAGAGGGCTATAGCTGATCAGAAGGCATAACCACAGAGTCTTGGAGATCTGGGCTGATTTCATCAGAGTCTTGCTTTATTATCCCACTCTTCTTTCCCTGCCCCGAGACTGTCTTACGATATGGCCAGCCCCCGAAAAAAAACCGACCCATCCAAAACCCGTGAAGAGGCCATGTCGGTGGCCAGGGCCACTCAGCGGCCCGGTCAGAGCAAAGAACAGACAAAACTAATTGCCCAAGGCATCCAAAAAGGCATTGAGCACTATAAAAAGCAGCAAAAAGCCAAAGCCCGGGAACTGGATAAACACCTGAAAAAAGTGAAAAGGCAGTCAGAGCCCCCTGCCACAGAGGTTGAAACGATCACTGAGGAAGTAACCCGCTATAAACAGCACTGGCTGCCCTGGCTTTTACTGGGCCTGAGCTGGGCAGCGTTTGCTGCTTACTTCTTTGCATCTGGCGTCTGAAACTTCAGGTTCTCTGGCTAAAAAAACCTCTCCACCAGCAGCGAGCACAATACAGTGATAATCACTATACCCGCCAAATTCAGAATCAGGCCACTTCGAATCATCTGACGAATCGATAACAGACCTGAGCCAAACACGATAGCATTGGGGGGAGTGGCAACGGGCAGCATAAAGGCGCAACTGGCGGCTATGGCTGCTGGAATAGCC
>NZ_JAHHPS010000446.1:0-1705 GCF_024606275.1 Endozoicomonas sp. SESOKO4
GTTGTGTCCAGAGCCAGGCATCATAGTGGTGATCGCAAACGGGTGATCCTGACTCACCCCCCGGGTTTCCATCGAGTTAAACGTCGGTGAATCGGGGTTCCAATCGCTTTTTAAAAGCGAAGCGACAGCGGCAGCCACTTTTACAGTTATCCCTGAATGAGGGTTGGAGCATAGTGAAGTATCTATGGTATTAAGAACCAGTTCAAAAGCAATCAGCAGATTCGTGTCGTAAAGCCATTGCCATGTAACCGGCTCAATGATGGTCGTTTTCATCTCGCCACTGTCAGGTCTGGGTGGTTTGCTATCAGATAACAAATCAGGTTCTGAATAGCCCTTTTTGTCGGGAATTTGTGAGAGTTTGTCCGGTAATGTTTGCTGATCAAACTTCATAGAAAAGCTCTGATTTGGAAAAACTGCACTCTGTACAAGGTCGACAATAAAACGTTCTGTCAACGTTTCGGCCTGACAGACGACAGAAAGCGTCAGTAACAGCAACCGCAACCACAGTGTCGCAAAGAGTGAGTGATTAATAAATCTATCCTTCGATTCTGGCTTTTACAGAGCAAGGATAGATCAAGAAAACCTCATGAAAGGTTGATTTTCAGATCAAGGACTGAGGTCATCGTCCTGATCCACAACAGGAGACTTGCGTTTTCGATGTATTCTTTTGTGGTTCAACAGGGCTTTAGCACTCTTGCAGACCTTTCCGCACGGCCGCGAATGGCCATCCCGCCCAACCACAGTCTCGTCACAGGTTTGCTTTCCGGTGTGTTTTATTCTTATGTGATCCCAGAGAACTTGAGCATTCTTACAGACCTTCCCGCATAGCTGCGGTTCGCCATCCTCCCGGACCACGTTCACATCACAGGTTTGTTGCCCGCTGTGGTATCCGCTTTTGTGACTCGAAAGGACTCTGGAATTCTTGAAGACCTTTCCGCATGGCCGCGACTGGCCATCCTCCCCGACCATAATCAGGTTACAGGTTTTTTGCCCGGTGTGGTCTCTGTATTTGTGATTCAACAGGGCTTGAACATTGTTGCAGGTCTTTCCGCATGGCCGCGACTGATCGTCCTTACCGATCACGGTTACATTACAGGTTTTTTGCCCGGTGTGCTGTCGGCTTTTATGGTTGGACAGGTGTGCGGCATTTTTGCAGGCCTTTCCGCATGGCTGCAGCTGGCCATCCTCCCCGATTATGTTTACGTCACAGGTCTTTTTCCCAGAGTGCTGTCCGCTTTTGTGGGTGGACAAAGCCGCGGCATTTCTGCAGACCGTCCCGCAGGGTCGTTGCAGACCCCCCTTCCCGATCACGGGCACATCACAGGTTTTTTGCCCCGTGTGGTTTCTGCTTTTGTGATGCGACAGGGCTTGGGCATTCTTGCAGACCTTTCCGCATGGCCGGGGCTGGCCATCTTCCAATATCACGGTCACGTTACAGGTTTGTTGCCCGGTGTGGTATCCGCTTCTATGAACCAACAGGCTGTTAGTATTCTTGAAAACCTTTCTACACGGCCGCGGCTGACCATCCTCTCCGATTACGTTCGCTTCACAGGTTTGATGCCCGGAGTGGTATCCTCTCCTATGAGACCAAAGGCCTTTAGCATTCTTGAAGACCTTCCCACATTGCAGCAGCTGGCCATCCTCCTCGATTATGATCAAGTTGCAAATGGCTTGCCCGGCAGGGACGTTTTTGTCGATTGTCCCT
>NZ_JAHHPS010000447.1:0-1521 GCF_024606275.1 Endozoicomonas sp. SESOKO4
GCTCTTCCTCATAAAGCTGAGTATTGTTGCTGCCTGCCGTTGTTGTGCGATCTGATTTGTTTTAAGCTTTTCGGTATTGCGCAGCAGATAGAGTGTATTCATTGGTATAATTTGACTCTGGACAAGAGAAAGATGTCGGGGGCAGATGTGCGGGTATTTTACGCCTGGAAGCTGTTTGCAAATATTGCGACCAAAGCGATTGGCGAGGTCGCAGAACAGAGAGTATTTGCTAATGAGACCGACAGTGATATTCATAAAATAAAATCCTCGCTGTTTACCAGCCTGATAACAGCCCTTCCCTACGGGACAAAGTTACTGGTAACAGCTTTTACAGGAAATAACTATGCCAACCACTTATTGATGGCTGTACCGGCCGATCACCTGCTCTCATGCTCGATCAGTGTGAATGGCGTCTGCATTCAACTGTTTTTCCATCGTATTCTGGGAGAAGCTGATATGACCATTGTTCCTGCTACATCACTGGAACCGGCTAAAAAAGTGACATCTGGCCTTTCTTATATTCCGTCAGCGATGACACAGGTTGCCATAGGAAAAGCTTTGAACGCGCTGGGGATGACTGTATGTGGTGGACATTACATAAAAGGCGCCGGGTATGCATTGGTTGACGGTGTCGATAAATATCTGATTGCCCAAGGTGCCAGCGATCTTAGCCGGTATACAGCGTTAACGGGTGGTGCCCTTTTTATGAGTTACAGTAACTATTCATTCAACAGGGCATTTGCGTCTGGATTCAGTTACCGCTACGCAAAATATCTGATGATTTTGGCAAGTACGGCTTTTATGACACTGTCTGAGTTTTACTTTCATACAACTATATTAAGGTGATTTTAACTTGATTGCGTCATGGTAGGTCTTCTCTTGTCAGATCACTTGTGATTTCATCGCAGGGATGCAATAAGATGACACAGGCACGGAATGGAGAACTATGATGGCAAATGGCACAGGCTTTCTTTCAACGTTGCAGAGCACTCTGGCGTCGGCGTTTGGTGTACAAAGTGAAAAAAAACGGAAGCGTGATTTCTCTCAGGGGCGTCCGGCGCACTTCATCATCGCCGGTATGATTGGAACACTTGTTTTTATTCTGATCTTAATGCTGGTGGTGAAACTGGTGCTCAGTCAGTCTGGGTAGACTTATTGATGACTGACCCAATATACGGCAGTAACAACAACCAGCATCACGATTGAAACAGCTGCAATAGCATCAACAGTACTGTCTTTCGTGGGTTTTCCCTGAGCCATTCATCATCCCCTCAATCAGTTACTTGACATTCAGTTATTTGATAGCGCTACTCCAAGCTAGCCGATTATCAGTCTTTGGGCAACTAGCAGTTGCCCGGCTTGATGATCCTTTTCCACAACATAGGTCTTGATTGAGGCATTCATCTGAAATAGTGTACCCGTAGCTTGGAATCGGATCGGTATCATCAATCTCTCTTATGCAGAGATGCGTTTGGAGATGCTGGTTTCATCTAGGTATATAAAAGAATTTTTTATTACAAA
>NZ_JAHHPS010000448.1:0-1773 GCF_024606275.1 Endozoicomonas sp. SESOKO4
GCTCTTCCTCATAAAGCTGAGTATTGTTGCTGCTTGCCGTTGTTGTGCGATCTGACTTGTTTTCAGCTTTTTGGTATTGCGCAGCAGATAGAGTGTATTCATTGGTATAGCTTGCCTGAGGTATGGACCAGGAAAGAATTGTGACCAGGTTCAATAGAAAAATAGGCTTGTGCCAGTAATTACGAGGATTCACTCCGCCTGATACTGATTGGGTTAAAGCTGTTCCCAATAATCCAAAGCCACCAAGCTTTATTAATGCAGTGGATGGCAGACTTTTAAAATAATTAAAATTTGTCTCGTAGTCATTGCAGAAAAAAGGCTCTTCCTGCTGAATAAGAGAAGCATTCTGGGGCGGTTCTGATTTATAAGCAATTGGGCGCGCTTCCATACCTGAAAAGTAGGGAGGCATATAGAACTCAAGGAAGAAGGCGTGACTATCAAGAGGTTTAACAGTCAGGACCGACACCAGCATAAAAAGCAAAGAGAGAGAGCACTGAGTCGATCGAGTGGCCATAGTAGTTCACCTGTATTATTTATATAAGTTATTGTTAACCGCCTGTTTTTTCCGAGATTCCTTTCACAAATACTATTATAGTGCCTGTTCGAACGGTTATTAAGTTATTCTTGTATCATATTGAAATTAATGAACTTATTTTTATTATATTGTGGATTATTTCTACCGTTAGGCAGTTATCTAACTCTGGACAGAGTTTAATTTCGAGAAAGAATTTTAAGATTTTTTTAAGAAAGTGGCAGCCCATATTTCATGGCTGCCACAGGATCAGATAAGGTTCTTTTCAGATTGCTGCATGGGTGCGAGAGGTCCCGTCAGAATAACAATATCGTCTTGTTTAAGAGCATCCACATCTTCCGGATCCAAACTTTGGCCGTCTCGTTTCACTTCAACAACAGAAACATCTTGTTCAAGTGGTAAATCACAGGGATCCAATCCTTCACAGGTGTTACCCCGACAAACGTTAACGGCATGGCGCAGAGAGGTTTCTTCACTATCTGCCAGAACATCTTCATAGCCCGGATAGTAACCATTGAGAATATCGTACTGTTGTTCTCTGGCTTTATTGATCTTGCCCCTAACCTGATTGGGATCCATGCCCAACATTAACAGAACATGCTTCACAATCAACAAGCTGGATTCGAGCACTTCGGGAATAACCGCTGTGGCACCAGCGTTTTTAAGTGAGGCTGTCAGACTGTCATCCTGAGTTCTTACCAGAATAGGAATATCCTGATAATGGGAGCGAATCGTTTTGACGATTTCCAGAGCATTCTCACTGCGATCAATGCAGATAATCACTTGTCTGGCACGTTTCAAACCGACCGACTCCAAAAGCTCTAATCGACGAGAATCACCATAAAAGACGGGTTCACCTGCAAGCCCGGCTTCATGAACATGCAGAGGGTCATTATCGATTGCTACAAAAGCCAGCTTTTCTTGCCCCAGGAATCGGCTTATAGTCTGTCCCACGCGCCCGTAGCCACAAATCAGGGTATGCTGCCTGATGTGAGAGACCTGCTGCTCAATATCGCCCTGATCAATTTGAGACTGTTTAGCTTCTTGTTTCTTGTATAGAAGATTGACAATTTTGCTGCTGTTTCTGATGAGCAACGGCGCCAGAATCATGGAAAGAATGGTAATAGCCAACACCACAGAAGCTCTCTCCCCTCCCGTCTGACCATATTGAGTAGCCAGGGCAATGAGGGCAAAACAGAATTCGCCCCCTTGAGCCAGCGCCAGGCCAGTTTTTAGTGAAG